>JAMONG010000082.1 GCA_027066595.1 Sulfurovum sp. | reverse complement strand
TAAACCTGAATGTGCTCTCCCAAAGAACACTCCACTCTTTGCACTTGATGATTTTACTTTTGAGATGTATGCTCCTAAAGATTGTCCACTTTGCAAAGAAGGTCAATCTGAAGCGATTAAACCTGGTAGTAAAAGTTAACACTTTTAAAGATAGGGAACTTCCCTATCAACCTACTCGCCAAACCACAGCACAATTTTCTACATCAATATCGGTTTTTCTTGGCTTCATCGTGTAAGTCTCTACCTCGCAATTATCAACATTGTATTTTTCATTAAGTTCATCTATCTTATCTTCTAGTTCATACTCTAAAGCTTCGATATCTTCTTCTATGGCTACCATACGTTCTTCTGCACGACTCATATCACCACGTTCCTTAAGTATCTTGCTTCCTTTACTTACTGCTCTACCAATCTTCGTAGGACTACTTTTACCAAAGAGTGCACCAAGTACTGCAATACCCGCCTCTATCATAGAAGAAGTGGAGTCAGAAGACTCTTTCTCTACACGCTCTTTGGCACGACTTAGTCTCTCTAGCAATGTTTTCTCTTTTTTGCCATAGCGTACTTGAAGTTTGTCTATCGCGACTTCTTTTTTATCATCTAAAATATCTTTTAGGCGTACCATAAAATCACCTAAAGATTCACTCACTTTTGATTCTAGTTTAGGAGAACGGCAACGCATAAGTTCTAAATACTCTTCTCGATACAAGGTCTCTTTTAACTCACGTATGGCTCGCTTTAAACCTTTATCTTTCAAAACAACATCAGGGAGCATCTGAAACTTTGCATTACTAGGAGGGGTATGTGGGTAGTTTTCAAAATTTTCTTTTTCCTCCTTAGCATCTGCCCAATTTATATTTCGTTGTGTTTTGTCTAGTGCTAAAGCGTAGAGAAGCTCTCTACTCTCATCTATTCCTTTTCGTTGGCTGTAGAAATGTACTGTTACTTTTGCTCCTAATGTTGCCATAAAACTATGTGTCTGAGCAGTGTCTGGTTCAAAATATTGAGGTATAGAGTCATCGATATTTTGATAACTCTCCAAATCTGTACTTTTTTGACTTAAACTCTCTACACTTTCCGTCACAATACTTTGTGCCTCTTTTTGCCCTTGCATTAAAGCACTAATCTCATCACGTTTAAGAGGTCCCTTAAGATAAGAGAGTACCCAACGTGTAGAGAAGAGCCGTATGTCATCCAAATGTGCAGATTTTAAAAAGAAAGTACGCTTTTTGAGATTTGCCAATAATGTTTTGATTTCACCCTTATTGTAACTTGCACCTACTTTACCTCCTAGACCATCTATCACACGTTCTATGTCTTGATTGGTCTGCAACCTACCTATGAACCATGTTCCGATGTTAGAAAGCCCTTTATAGTCCAAATCAACAGGATTTTGGGTACTCAATACAACCCCTACACCAAATGCTCTGGCCTGTTTAAGCAAAAGCATCATAGGTTCTTTACTTGGTGGATTTTTTGTAGGTGGAAAGAACCCATAGATTTCATCCATATACAAAAGTGTTTTGAGTGCTGAAGTACCACTTTGTCTACGCATCCATGCGATGTACTTATTGAGTAGCAAGGTAACAAAAAACATCCGTTCATCATCATTTAAATGCCCAATGGAAAAAATGGAGACTTTGGCTTTCCCTTTGTCATCATAAAGTAATTTTTGTATATCTAAACTCTCTCCTTTTAACCATAACGAAAAAGAAGGACTTGCCAACAAAGAGTTAAACTTTGTAGCTAATTTAAAGCGTGTATCTTGCGGGTAAAAATCTTCTAAAGGAAGTACCCCTATCTTTTTGAAGCTAGGGTTAATGATTTTTCCTATAAGTGTTTCGATACTTAAAGAGTCACCTGCTATCCATGACTTAGTAATGATTTGTGCTAAAAGAATATACTCTTTTGAATCTAAAGGATCTGCATTAATGCCAATAAGTGAAAGTAAAGAAGTGGTTGTACTTTTAAGATATGAAGCAAAAGTATCGCTGTCTTCCATTATTTCAGTAGGAGGTGCTTCTAGTGAAGACATCACGTTAATGGCAACACCAGCTGAAGAACCAGGTGTATAAATGGTTTTTTCAACCGCTTGAAGTTTAGCTACACGCTGTGTAGTTTGTCCCCATGATTCAATTCCCTCTTGCCACATAGTAGATATTTTCTTAGCATAACTAAAGACATCAACTTCTTTTGTCTTCGCTTCATCTGCTACCCATGGTTCAAATGATTTGGGTGAAAAAGTTGCATCAACCAAACATAAGTTCCCCATATCTCCTTTAGGGTCAATAATAATTGAGGGGATGTTGTCTAGTGCAGCCTCCTCTATGATACCAACACCTAAACCTGTCTTACCTGAACCTGTCATACCTATAATGGCTGCGTGGGTAGTGAAGTTTTTGTTTTTAAGTAAAGTGAGTGCTTCCGTGGCTTCCATCATCTCTTTATCTATATCTTTACCAAGATAAAACAGTCCTAGTTTCTCGTACATCTCTTGCATGCTTATCCTTTTTAAACTTCTTGCTGTGTAGGTGGAGGTATTGGGGTTTGGGGTCTATTTGGGTTAGGTGGTTGATTCGTGGGGTTTGTTCTATTTGGTACAGGTGTTGTGGGATTAGGACTTTTTTTATTGGGTTTTTTGGGCTTAGCTTTCTTTACGATAGGTCGTGTAACCCCTTGCACCATAAAAGTAATAGGCTTTTCCCCTTTTTGCTTTAAAAAAACTAAAATTTTATCTTTTTGATGATACACATCAAAAAGTTCTACATGTTTCATCACAGGGTTTACCTCTACTCTGTCTTCAAAACGTGTAGGTAAGGCATAATTATTCCCTTCTATACGCACCAGAGTATTCTCTTTTTTGAGCACAACCCAACATACTTTAGCCAAAGAGAGGGCATAGAGTGAATTTCTACTCTCTTGCATACAAAGTCTGGTAAAGTCATCTTTCTTAATACTAATATTACCATCTGAACTCATAATATCCATATAGAGAACTTTTGTGGCTTTAGTTATTTTTTTAGATTTTTGAAGATAGGTATAAAGGTGAGCATTAGAGTCACGCATCATCGCCACAGTAGAAAATAGTGCGGTAATAATAATGCCCAAAAGTCCGACAGAGATAAGTACCTCAATAAGAGTAAAGGCTTTTTGCTGTTTTACTTGGGCAGATATCATCTTATCCGTCCATTATCCCAACACGTACCGCTTCTTCGTAACTTGTTTCCCCTGTTACTAGCATAGCTCTAAGTTTATCAGCGATGGTCAGCATACCACTCTTTTTCATAGCCTCACGTACTTGATGGTCATTAAATCCATCTTTCATCATCTCTTTTACCGAGTCATTAATCACAAATAATTCACCGATAGCTTGTCTTCCTTTATATCCTGTAAAGTCACATTCTTTACAACCAACTGCCTTAAAGTATATCTTGTCTATGGGCAATAGTGCCTCCTCCATAGTAGCTGGAGCTAAAGAGGTAACTTCTTTACAGTGCACACAAAGTTTTCTTGCTAGCCTTTGGGCAAGTACACCCAAAAGAGTGGAAGAGATAAGGAAATTTTCAATTCCCATATCCATCAACCGACTGAGAGACGAAGTTGCATCATTGGTGTGTAAGGTAGAGAGTAAAAGGTGTCCCGTGAGTGCTGAACGTAGAGCAATATCAGCAGTTTCAGAGTCACGAATCTCCCCAACCATAATAATGTCTGGATCTTGTCTTAGTATAGAACGTAATCCTGCGGCAAAAGTAAGTCCTACTTTTGTGTTTACCTGTATTTGAGAGATATTGTCTGCATTGTACTCCACAGGGTCTTCTACTGTAATAATATTTTTATCGGGTGTCGCTATGTGTTGCATACACGCATGTAGCGTAGTCGATTTACCAGAACCTGTAGGTCCAGTTACAAGTATCATTCCATGTGCATGATTAAGAAGTTTATAGAGATCTTTTGTAATGTCATCTGTAAAACCCAATGTCTCCAATGTAGGGATATGCTCACTTTGAGAAAGAATACGCATAACGACTCTTTCTCCATGGTACGTAGGTAAGATGGAAACCCTCACATCAATACTCTTGCCAGAGATACTCAACTGTGTACGTCCATCTTGTGGTACTCTTTTTTCCGAGATATCAAGGTTAGAGATAACTTTAATACGGTTAATAACCAAAGTAACAATGCTCTTATCTAAATCAAGATGTTTTTTCAGTGCACCATCCATACGTAAGCGTACTTCACCTTTACGTTCTGCACTCTCTATATGTATATCACTCGCCCCTTTTTGTAAGGCTTGAAAAAAAAGAGAGTTTACAAGTTTAATGATAGGTGCAGAATCTTCAGAAGAAAGTAAATCTTGTGAATTACGAATAAACTCTAATAAATCCCCCTCTACTTCTATCAACTCATCTGATGTAGTAGTCATTTCTTCAAAGTCAGAGCCTGTTTGAATCTCTAAAAACTTATTTTTAAGTCGCTCAAAACTCTCATCATCTACTAAATTAATAGGATAAGCCAAAGAGAGTTTGGAGAAATAATTTAATGCATCACTGAGAGTCTCTTGTGTAACAATGGCAGTACTAATACCATTAACTTCAGAAAAAAGCAGTGCATGTTTTATCGCTAATTTATGATTAATTTCCTCTTCCCAAAGTGGTTCAAGGTTCACATCTTGAAGGCGGGGAAAGTGCATTACTTTTCTCCAAAGTCAGGATTATATGGACCTCTTGAACCTTGTTCAGATGCACCTACCACAGGGGGAGTTTCTGAACTTGAAAATAGTGAAGAGAAAAACCCTTCTTCTCTACCATCTATCTTGTCATCTACTACACTATTTGATTCTTCTTTCCCAATGCGAGAAGAGGCACTAGGCTTCTCTATCGTTGTAGATACATTAGATGTAACTCTACTATTTACAGGTTCAGGTAAAGTCTCTTTATAAATAGGTCCTCTTGAACCCATATCTGTACTAGGTACTACTGCTGAAGGGGCAACTCCTTTATAAACATTTGGAGAACGACGTATTCTTCCACTTGCAGAACCTTTAGAGGTAAAGACCCCTCCACGATTTTCCAGCTTTCCTAATACAATCTTATTATACTGCTCTTGTACTTGATCTAACTCAGATAAAAGTGTTTTTAGCTTTTGTAAATCACTACTGCTTCTTACAATGTATGGCGTAAGATAAATAATCACATTTTGCTGTCTTTCGACATCAGAATGGTGCGTGAATAAGAGGTCTCCAAGTACGGGAATTTCACTAAAGAAAGGTACTTTCGATTGTCCTGCACCAGATACTTTTTTAATTAACCCACCTAAAATAATTGTTTCTCCATTTTTCACTATGGCATTTGTTTTTACTGTTCTTTTTGTTGTCGTTGGTCTATCAGCTGCTTGTTCAGATGATGGATCAAGGTCTTCAACTTTAACTTCTATTTCAAGACTTACTTGATTATTACTTGAAAGTCTTGGTTGCACAGTAAGTGTCAACCCAATATCTTCTCGGGAATAGTTATTGACAATATTTGAAACACCTGTTGTTGACTGTTGCCCCTGCGTTAAAATAGACATCGTCTGCCCTACATAGATAGAAGACTCTTTGTTATTTGTACAAAGAACAGAAGGTTCAGAAAGGAGTTGTGCCGCACCATTATTTTCCAATAAACTTAACTGGGCACCTAATGCAAAGACCTTGTTAGTTGCATCAATTTTAAATGCAGGATTTGTCTGTTGCACAGGATTACCATTATTATCAATCACCGTTGTGGTATTATTTGTATTTAGAAAACCTAACAATTCTGAAGACATCTGTAAGGCACTTGCTCCCAGATTTCCTGTCATAGAGTAGAGTCCCGCTGAAGTTATTGCACCACTTTCAAATCCATATTTAAGCCCCACTTGTGCCGCCATATCTGTATCTACTTCTACAATCTTCGCTTTTACATAAACTTGTGATTTTGGTATATCAATCTTTCTTACTGTTTCACGTATATTTTTTATCTGCTCCCCAGTTGCAAGCAATACTAATGCATTGCGTTCAACGTCTGAGACGACCATCGCTTTACTAGGTGGTGGGCCACCTTTTTTAGAAGTTTTAATCGCCACTGAGTTCATCTGTGAAAGTAGTTTAGAGAGTATCTTCTCCATCTCTTCTACATTTGAATTTTTCAAACGAAGTACATACATCTTTTGTGTTTGATCTTCACCTTCTATATCTAACTGTTTAATATATTTAATCATGCGAGAAATATTAGTTGGTTTTCCTACTAAAATGATAGAGTTTGTTGCATCATCTTTAAAAATATCTACTTTTTCACTCTCTATGGTTTGTGGAAAAAGTTTTTTAGCCATATTTTGAGCATTTGTAAAAACATCTTTAACTGTTGAGTTTTCTAAAGAGAGTACTACAGATTTCTTTTCTCCACGCTCTTCTACCACGGTAATAATCTTTGCAATAGACTTTAATGTTCGTGGATTTGCCGTAATGGCTAAAACATTATTTTCTTTAAAAGAGATGACTTTAGCATTTTTATGTAGCAATGGCTTTATTTTAGCTCTTACCACTGCTGCATTTGAATTGTGCAGAGGAAACATAACGGTTTTCATCGTATCACCATCAATGGTACTACTAACATCTAGTCCTTCTCCTGCGGCATTTGCAGTTTTTACTACTTTATAATACTCCCCTTGATCAATAAGAGTGAGCCCTTTACTTCCTAAAATAGAGTTTGCCAAAGGGATTAATCCACTCTTTTTTATAGGTGTTTGTGAAACAAAATTTATTTTACCTTTTAAATCACCCTCTATCAAAATATTTTTCTTCGTAATTTTTGAAACCATCTCTATAAAATCTCTTACATTAAGGTTTCTAAAGTTTACATCTACACTCTCTTCTTCTGCTTGTATACTTACAGATAACACTAACAATGCACTCAATACTATTTTAGTTAATTTCATATTCTAACTCCATTTCTTCTTTACCTCTCATAATCACCATATTTAGGCTCTCAACATCTTTTATGTTTTTATAGACATTAAAAGCTGCATTATAGCTCTTAATCTCTTGTCCATTAATAGATTTAATCACATCATTTCTTTGTATACCAAGTTTTGAAAAAGGTGAATCTTTTTTGACAAAATTAATCTTGAATCCTTTAAGATCTTTACCCTCTTTCACCTCGGAAATACCAATATTTTTATAGATATCTTCCATATTATTGGCATAATGTTCAAGAAGAGACCTATCAATTATTTTAACATCCCCTTCATTGGTGACTTCTCCTAAAGCTTTTTTTGTCTGTACCATACTTTTTACAGCGGGAACACTCTTTATCGTACTTATATTTGAGGAAGCTTTACTGTTTTTAGCTAGTAATACTTTATAATTTTTAGTATCTCTACTAAACATTGCGAAGTTACTCCCTGCACCCTCAAGAGTAAATCCATTAAGAACATCTCCCGTACCTAAAACTTTTGTTTTTTTCCGATACTCTACGGTTACTACAGAAATATCTGAAGCATTATAGATAGCCAAAAGTTTAATTTCTTTGATACTTCCTGCTATTTTGGTCTTCTTTTGTGGCTGTGTTTTTTGAGGTGCGGCAATATTGTTTGGGGTAAGCTTAACCTTATAGTAAAGGGCTTTACTACTTTGATCTTCTGCTTGGTCTATATCTATAGGAGAGAGCCATATAATTTGTACGACAAACCACAACAACTTAATGATGAGTAAAAAAGTCAAGATGCCAATAAGAACTTTCAGCATTTCTGGTTTAAAAAGATTTTTCATAGAACCACCCTTTCTCATCTTTTATCAGAAATGATTGTATCATACTAATATTACCTAACTCAACAAAATCAATACGTACAACATTATCCATACCATTAAACTTTCCATCTACTACACCAAAAGAACCATTGGCATCAAAGGAGACCGTTAATGGCTCAAAAATATTATGTGCAAAGTGTGCTTCTTTTGTCAATGCAGGTACCTTTGCATGCAGTGCTTCATCTACTTTAAGATTCACCATATCAAGAGAAGAGTAAAACAAAAGTGTAAAAAAATCTATCTCATCTACATGAGCTAAAGCAATACCTTTAACATAAACAGTGACATCTTTAAGGGTTAAAGAAAATAACCCCTCATCAATACTTGTTTCATTTAGTTTAACATCTTGTTTTTCTAATGCTTTTTCTACTGTATGATAGAGTTCTGCTTTTGGCATAAAAAGCAATAAGGAAAACCATAGAGCCATAAAAATTAAAAGACTTTTTTTTACCATTTGCATTTAAACTCCACGTGATAAGATCCACCCATGTTCTTTACTTCTAGTTTTTCTATCTCTACTGCTAAATTCATAACTTTAGTGACAAGTCTATTGAGCTCTGGATGCGTTAAGTTATTAAAAGAAGCCGTAAGTTTTTTACTCTTCCTGCTCCATTTTAGTTTTGAAGGGGGTACGAGGGTTTTTAGTTTATCTACTTTTTTCGTAGTCTTTTTATTTCCCCATACCTTTTTAAGGGCTATGACCTCTTTTAATTCTTGTACTGAAGTGCCTGTTGTTGCATCTAATCTGCTAGAAACTTTTCCTTGTTTATAAATAAATGATATTAAAAGAAGTAAGACTGCAACCCCTACAATCATCTCATTTTTATATGCCTTTAGTTGTGTAAATGTCATAAGGTACCTTCTATTTTAACATCATTACCATTGGCAACTTTACTGGTATTAAACTTCTCTTTCTTTGCTAGCTCTTGAAGTTTTTTACTGACCCTCTTATCTTTACAAGCAAATTCAGCTTGAAATTTTTTATTATCTAAAGAGAGTGAGGTTAAGGTAGACCCTTTAAATATCATTTGGGACAATGATTTAATAACATCTCGTTTTTTACGCTCTTTTTTATCAATCGCCTTATATTTATCGGCGATACTCTCTCTGGTATAAGAACTTTGTAAAGAAGGATACTCCACAAGGAGTGCCTGCATTTCTTGCTCCTGTGCTATGTTTTCTCCTCCATAACGTGACCCCTCAACAAAATAAAGCATCGCAAAAAGTGCTAATATTGAAGCAAGAGTATACGCTTCATTGCTTGATATATATGATTTTTTTCTACCCTCAAAAGAGATACCTTTTTTGGGTGTAAAGCTTGAAGAAATCTGCATAGGTTTTTCATCAGAACTTAATGCTATTTGAGGGACTACTGTCATAGTACCATTAAGGTTTACTAATGCTTCTCTCTCTCCAAGTAACACAGGTGAAGAAAAGTCATTTAACGCCTGCTCAGCAAAATATATTTTAGAGATTTTCTCTAAATCAAAGCCTTTATCTTCTAAAAAAGTTCTAATCATCTCTAAATCGTAGGCTATAAATACCCAAACATCTTCTTCTTTAAAAACAAAATATTTATATGCTTGTAAATTTTCTAATAACCCTTCAAAAAGTGAAGGGGCAATACGTTTTGCCTGATAGGCATATTTGACAGGGATTGCTTCACGTTTTACTGTATAGAACTGAGGAGTCAAAAGTACATTGCCCCCATCAGAAGGCATACTAGTGAGATACTTCATCCCAGAGTGAACTAGCATGAGTGTTTTAGTGTTTTCCATAAAATTCAAAATATTTAGCCTCTCCCTGTATGTAATCAAATGTAAATTTATATCCTGCACCAAAGTTCACCGTACAATGAGACTCTCCTAAAAAAGTCCCTCCTGCTAGTAAATGCTTCTTTTCATTATAATTCCCTGCATTCTCATTGACAAAAGATTCTAAAGAGGGACGAGGAAGAGAACCTTTCCACTCTCGTACACTCTTCAAATCTATATCAAACAGAAATGAAATCAATTCAGAAGAGCTATATTCTGCATCAATTTTTTCTGATTTTCGAGAAAAACTAAAATATTTTCGCCATGGAATACGCCCAACTTTTGTGTCATCAACTTCCATCTCATAGCGACTTAATATTCCATAGAATTGTTGGTAGGATATAATACCGTTTTTTTGTATAAGTCTACTTTGTTCATGCATCACAAATTTGCGTCCTAAACCTATCTCTAAAAGTATCATTTCTAGAAGCCTATCGGGTTCTTCTAAGTCATACTCTTGTGCTAGTGTGTCAAAAAGTTGCTGTGCCTCTTGAAAAAGATGCTGTTTTTTTCTTTCTCTCTCCATCGCTAGCCAATTGATATTTATCCCTGAAGCAATAGGAGTACAACGGAGCATTATCTTAAAGCGTCCATCTGGCGTACGTAAAGAGACTGGCATTCTATAAAGTCTTCCTATTTTCCCTTTAATTTTATTAAATTGGTCTAAAACATCAGCATAATATACATTTGCCTGTATAAGTGCTTTGGTAGTATCTGAATCTTCTTTTACCTCTTTAAAGTAACTTAATAGTACTACGGTTAAGGCAATCACCACAGACAACACGGAGAGTGTAACAATAAGGGCAAAGCCTTTTTGAGACTTTGCCACTAAAGAGGGTGATTGCGTTTTATCCATCTAAAAGCTCTATTCAAGTAAAATTATTCCAAATATTATACCTAAGGAATATAAATGAACCATCATCAAAAACTAAGAACGGGTTTTTCTCTTATCGAATTACTCATCGTTATTGTTATACTTGGAGGGCTGATGGCTGTTGTGGCACCAGGACTTATGGATTCTCAACGTAAAGCCACACGAAATACTATGTGTCTCTCTATGAAAAGTTTAGCTAGCAGATTTGAGCAATTTGAACTAGACAATGGTACACTACCAGATACGGAAGAAGGGATTCAAGCACTACTCTCAAATCCTGATGCAGATAAATACCCTAACTATCCTGTCGTACCTTATTTGAAAAAAGTTAAAAAAGATGCATGGAACACCCCTTTTGTTTTTATTAAAAAAGGCTCTGACATTGAGATTGTCTCTTTTGCAGCAGATAGAAAAGAGGGTGGAGAAGAGTGGAATAGAGACATCTTATTAAGTGAATGTAAATAGACAATGACTAAGTGTAAACACCATACATTTCATAAAGGGTTTACACTTGTTGAACTGCTTATTGTTGTACTTGTTCTCTCTTTGGTATATGCTATTGGCTTTAGAAACATCAAGTTCACCAAACCAGAACCAAAAGCACTTACTCCTCTAAATCTTAAAAAAAATATTATCTCTTCAAAAAAATTTACGGGGCAAATAACACTGCTTTGTGTAGATAAATGTAAAACTTGTCTTCTTCGAAAAGACATTACTTCTGCCTATCACCCTTACTCAAATGCCATAGACCTTACAGAGATTAAAGCCTACACTATAGATGCACGTAATACCTTAGTACGTATTGAGTATGAACGATATGACGATAAAAAGGTCTGTCTTAAAATGGATTTTTACCCCAATGGTAGTTCAACACAAATTATCTTAGAAAATGCACAAGGGGCTTACTTTTTACCTACTTATTTTGAGGAAGCTAAAAAGTTTAAGTCTCCTGAGGATGCAAAAGAGTATTGGTTAAAGAATACCCAACTTGTTTCAGATGGCGGAGAATTTTATTGAAAAATACACACACAACATTACGTCCTGCATTTTTACTCATAGAACTTTTAGTCTCTGTAGTCATTATCTCTTTTTCTATACTTTTTGTTTTACAACTCTATACCACCAACCGTCAACAAATTGTCTATATCTCTGAACGAAATAAACGTTCACTAGAAGACTCTCTTTATCTTACGCTCAACATTTTAAAACATCATCAAGACACCAAAACAGCAGATGATATTCTTTCAAGATATTTTAGAATTAAAGAGTTTGATAGCCGAGATATTTTGAAAAAAAATGAACGTAGTATCTTTATACCAGAAGAGATTCGTATCATCCCTCCTCCAAATACACCAGGTCCTACTGCTATAGTCAATGAGGTTAAACTCAAGGGGGAACACTCTTCTATCTACTGGCACTTTAAAATTACAAGTTTTTAACTTTTTTAGTTGATGATTTAATAAAAGAAACAAAAAGTCCCAATCCTGTTAACAAGAGAAATATATTGCCTATAATGTCATGTGACCAATAAAAATCACCTTTCCCTTCTCCATTTTGGGTCATAAATACAACCCATAAAATACGTACAATATTGACCATAAAAAAGAGTCCGTATCCAAATATCATCCATACTATTTTATGCTTAACGGTAGAGGGATATGCGAGTATCGCTGCATAAAGAAAGAGTATAGGGATAATACCATTACATGCTTTTGTAATAATAATTTTGTAGTGAGGGTTTATCCATATATCTACTCCTTGTAGTTGCTCTGGTCGTAAAAAAAGTTTTAATACTTGCAAGGTAAGGTTTGTTTGCATATCGTTGAGTACGTGTGTAAGTTGCCATGATGAAGCATTGAACAGTACAAATAAGCCACCTAAAAAAATAAAATAAAATGCTATAAATCGTCTCATAAAACACTATACCAAGATACAGCTAAAAAAGTTATAATACTATGAATTGATAAACAAGGACTTACTAGGCATGCTTTTTAAATACAAAGGTTTTGATAAAACAGGTAAAAAAGTAAAAGGTACAGTCACAGCTTCTTCTGTCGAAGAAGCTGGGCAAAAACTTAAAGCTCAAGGTATCTACCATGAGGGGCTTACTCCCACAAAAGAGTTTTCCTTAGAAGCTTTCTCTAAACGTCAAATGCCTGGAGAACTTTTAGCGACCTTTTCAAAAGAACTCTCTTCTTACCTCAACTCTGGAATGACCATTTTAACTGCTATAAAACTTCTTGAAAATCAGCATGAAGGTGAAAAGCGTTATGTCTCATTTCTTAACTCTTTAAAAACCATGATAGACGAGGGGAAATCACTTTTTAATGCACTACAGGCTCAAAAAGTCTATGCCCTACCAGACTTTTTTCTACAAAGTCTCAACGTCGCAGGACAAAGCGGAAAGATGGTTGAAGTACTCACCAATATGGCTAACTTCTTCTCTGCACAAACAAAAATTAAAAAACAGGTCAAAGGTGCGATGATTTACCCAAGTGTCATCCTTGTCGTTGCCATACTTATCATCGCATTTTTACTTGTCTCTGTGGTACCACAAATTACACAAATCTTTGAAGACACAGACCAACAGTTACCTGAAATCACACAAGTGGTTGTCTCTACCAGTAATTTTCTTATCGCTAACTATCTCTATATTCTTGTGGGTCTCATCGTTTCGATTATACTTTTTAAAATTACCTATGCTAAAGTGGAAGGTTTTCATAAGTTTATAGATGGGATGATGCTTAAAGTACCTCTCATAGGAAACCTCATCCAAAACCATGAGCTAGGACGTTTTTCTTACATACTTTCACTCATGTTAGGTTCTGGTGTAGCTTATGCACAAGCGGTCAATCTAGCAAAAGCAACTTTTGCAAACTATCAACTCTCAGACCTTTTTAATAAAGCTGCCATCAAAGTAGAAGAAGGAAATAAACTCTCCAACTCTCTACAACTTGTCAAAAGTGTAAAACTCAAACGTAACTTTATGCAAACACTCGCACTTGGAGAAGAGTCTAGTGAAGTAGCAGAAGTACTTAGTAACACCTCAGACCTTTATGCAGAAGAAAATGACGATAAACTCAAAATCTTACTCAGCTTACTTAACCCGTTTATGATGCTCTTTATTGGTGGATTTGTAGGGGTAATTATTGCCGCGATGATGCTCCCTATCTTTACCATGACACAAGGACTCCAATAACATGAAGAAGATTATCTTAGCACCTCTTTTTAGCTCTATGCTTTTTGCAGACACCCTTGGAGGAGAAGTCGCTATAGGACTTTTTAACCATACTCCCTCTGGAGACACAAGGTATCAAACTGCAAAAAGTGTAGACCTAGCAGATACTTTAGGGTTTACAAGCACACAAGATATTTTTTTAGCTGCCTACCTAGAACACCCTTTACCTTTAATCCCTAACTTAAAGTTAAGCTACACCACACTCTCAAACAATGCAAGCAATAACGTCAATACTTTTTCATGGGGAGAAATACAAAATTTTTCAGGGCTATTGTCTTCAAATATCTCACTAAGCTACACCGATGCTACCTTATACTACGAAGTACTAGATAACGGGGTAGAGTTAGATGTTGGTGCTACACTGCGTTCTTTAGAGGGAGATATGAACCTCAAAAGTACCCAAAACAACGATACAGTCTCTTATTCAACCAATATCCCTCTACTCTATGCAAAAGCACGCGTTTACATACCCTCCACAGAGTTCTCTCTGCAAGCAGAGCTAAATGCTATCTCATTCTCTAGCCAAAGTTCTTATGACTATGCATTAAGTGCACGCTATACTTTTATGATGGGACTTGGATTAGAAGCTGGATATAAAGCGTTTCACTTTGAAGACAGCAAGCTTGTATCGGGTCTTGAAAACAACATAGACTTCTCTGGATTCTATGCTTCTGCTATTTGGGATTTCTAATGGCAAA
>JAMONG010000081.1 GCA_027066595.1 Sulfurovum sp. | reverse complement strand
CACACGTAAGTCTGGCAAAACAAAAGTATCATACCCCAAAAGTACCGCGACATCACGTATTTGTACTGCTTCTTTGTCATCGTTACAGATGAGTAGTTTAGTCTCTTTGAGTTCTTCTAGGTATTGGTAAATATTACTTTGGTACATTATATTTTCATCCCTTGTAGGGTGTTGTCCCCTGACAACACCTTTAATTCAATCTATTATTTTTACATAAATGGTGTTGTGAGGGCACAACACCCTACATATCTCTTTGTTTTAAAAATTCTTCTACTACATAAAACGACCCAAAAACCAAATAGTTCTCATCTTCATCCATTTTATTTTCAAAATAACTATACTCAAGTCCTACATGCGTTAATGCTTTTTCTATTTCAATAAGTGTCGTGGCACGTTGTGAATGAATCTTAATAATCTCTACACGCTTTACTTTCGGCTTAAGTACTCTAAGTACCTCTTCATAATCTTTGTCATCTAAAGAGTTATAGATAAGTACTACTTTTTTATCTAAGGCTTTTTCTATCGCACGAGCTGCTAAAGGATTATGTCCTACATCTATGCGTATATTCGTTGTAAGCGGATAAAAACGTCCAAAAAGCTCTAAACTTTTTAAATCATTCATATCATAGCTGATATTTAAAATATCTAATGCCTCCATTGCCACCGTTGCATTTTCTATCAGATAGTCTGCCCAGCCTTTAGCATCAGCAACCTTTTCCAATGTAGGTCGGGGTGTCCCCTCCCCGACTTCAAATAGTTCGGCATCTTTCATCAAAGTTATTTCTCTCGCTATCACAACTGTTTCCCAATAAGGCTGTGGTGCCAACAAAACTTTCTTTTGTATACTATTTATTTTAGTATGTGCAATTTCATTAATCGTATCACCCAAAAATGCCTGATGATCCAAACCTATAGGGGTTATGATACTTAGTTCCTTGTCACAGACATTTGTTGCATCAAACTCACCTCCAAGCCCCGCTTCAAGTACCATCAAATCACAGTTCTCAAAGACTATAAATGCCAAAAGCGTTGTATACTCAAAGTAAGAGAGTGCTTCAGACATTTGTGTACCTAAAACAGTAAAAAGCCTTTGATGTGCCTCTTCAAGCACCTCATCTGATGCATCTTCACCATTCAACCATATACGTTCATTAAATTTTAAGATATGCGGAGAGGTATAATGTCCTACATTAAGTCCACTTTTATATGCCAAATGAGCCAAAATACGCCCCGTCGTACCCTTAGCATTTGTACCAACAATATGCACTGTTTCAGGATGTTTTACATGGGGTTTGAGAAGAGCATAAGCACTATGTACACGCTTATGGTCTATCTCTTTATAGTAGAGAGGTTTATGAGCTAAAAAAACATTGAGTGTCATGTTTAGTTAACTTTTTCACCTTCACTGCTTTTATTTTTCTTTGCTTCTACAAGTGCACCTTTAGCACTTGCATATGCCATAAACTCATCCAAAGCTCTTGACAGACCTTCACGAATCGCTTCAATCCTAAGATTAGAAGAAGTAAGAGAAGAGGCTTGAATATCTGACTCAACCCTAGTAGCAATTCTCTTAGTAATGATACCCTCTTTTGTCTCCATCTTAAAGTTTACACGTACATCTGCACGATAACGCGTAAAGTACCCATCTTGATACGCAAGTGGTACATAGCTAGTACCTCTATAGTTCACATAAATTTTACTCTCTGCTTTCTCTTTAGAGGTAACCTGACCTTTAAATCGGTTATAGACCAAACGGTTCATCTCATCTTTAATAAAGGGAGCATTCTCTGGCTCAATAGCATCTACAGCCACTTCAACATACACCGTCTTTGCAAAAACATTTGCAATATAATGCGAAGAGGGTTTATATCCACATCCCGTAAACATCAAAAGTCCCAAAGCCATTAAAAATATTCGCATATCTACTCCTTCATTACGCTGGTTTTACAGCTAAGTTTACCAATTTATTTGGCACAACTATTTCTTTAACTATTATCATACCCTCTAACCACTTTGCCCCTGCTTCTTTAGCAAGTAGCAAAATCTCATCACTAGAAGCAGATGGACTTACTTCCACTTCTGTACGCTTCTTACCACCTATCATCACCATATACAAAATACTATCTTGTACAAACACTTCCTCTTTTACTTCAAGTTTAGCCCCTAAGTTTTCTCTCTCAAATAACATCTGAGAAAGCTCACTCGTCACATGCGGGATAATAGGTTCTAAGAGGTTCAACATAATATACATCCCCTCTGTCCATACATCTCCATTATCTTGTTTATCTAAAGCATTAAGTGCTTCCATACAGGCTGCTATGAGGGTATTAAACGCAAAGGTTTTTTCATACACATCTGTAGATTTTTGTAAGGCTTCATAGACTTTCACACGTGCAAGTTTAGACTCTTTACTAAGCGTACCCTGGTCTATGTTTGGCAAGCTCTTAGCTGTTACTTTATCTTTTCTATCGTAAAGCTTTTTGATAAACCTAAACGCACCCTCAACCGCAGAGTCATTCCACTCTAACTCTTTAGCAGGAGGTGCAGCAAAAAGAGTAAATAAACGTGCCGTATCTGCACCATATTTTTCTACAAGTGCATCTGGGTCAACCGTATTACCTTTAGACTTAGACATCTTTGTACCATCCATTAGTACCATACCTTGAGTTAACAAGTTTTCAAAAGGCTCATCTATGTCATGGTAGCCAAGGTCACGCAGTACTTTGGTAAAGAAACGCGCGTAGAGCAAGTGTAAGATGGCATGTTCTATCCCACCTATGTACTGGTCAACACCTAGCCAGTAGTTAGCATCTTCTTTGTCTATACCTACGTCATTCCACTTCTTAGGGTTTGTCGCATAACGAAACTGATACCAGCTAGACTGTACAAAAGTATCCAGGGTATCTGTCTCACGTTTCGCATCTTTTCCACACTTAGGACAAGCACAGTTAGACCATGTCGGATGGTTTTCAAGTGGGTTACCCTCACCTGTAATTTCTACATCATCAGGCAATGCGATAGGTAAATTTTCTACTTTCTCAGCCACAAGCCCACACGCTTCACAATGCACAAAAGGTATAGGTGCACCCCAGTAACGCTGACGAGAAATACCCCAGTTTCTTAGCTTATAGTTAGTAGTACCCTTACCTAACTTCTGCTCTTCATAATAAGCAATAATCTGTG
>JAMONG010000080.1 GCA_027066595.1 Sulfurovum sp. | reverse complement strand
AGGAATGTTGAGGTGTAAGTCTAAGCCATCAACACGTGGACGACTAACAGAGTTTTTATCATGGATGACTGCACCCACGACATCTCGTTTGGCTCTAAAGTATCCATTTTTCTTTGAGGTAATATGTTTTTCATACGAGCGTTCAAGTCCTTTTTTGCCTAAAGGACGTGTGTAGCGACCATCACTATTTTTACCTACATAGCCCAATATAGGGCTTAAGACATCATGCAGTGGAAAGCGTCTGCTCTCTCCATTTTCGATGATGTCTAAACCATAAACAACTTCTATACCATTACGGTTTTTAATAGAGTGAAAGACATCAAGTTTTCTAAGTTTATAAGAGAGTGACTTAAGTTGCATCGCAGAACGTGCATCAATGGTGTTAGAGAGGGTAATGTTTCCTCGTATCTCTTTGCCTTTACGGTTTTTAAACTTTTTTAAAATCTTTTTTTCAGAAATGCCAGAGTAGATAGAAAAGAGTTTGACAAAAAGTGGTTTTTTATCGGGGTCTATGCTTGAACCTCGTATGACGGCTTGGTAGGTTTTTTGAGAGTCAGCAAGGGTGTACCCATCTGCAGAGATGATTGCTCCACGAAAAGAGCGGTCATGAATGGTAGACGTATTACTAGGTACACGTCTGTCTGAGGTGATGGTTCTTAGTATAGAAAACAGAAAGATACTCATAGCCAATAAAATAAGTAGATAAAGGAAAGAAATCTTGTTCTTTCTGTTGTGAATGGCTTGATTTTTTATATTCTTGTTCATAATTTCCCTATTTGAACTGTATTTTATACAAATTTATCTATAAACTTGGTAAAATACTATTTAATATTAGGGAATAAGAATAGAAAGAGAATGAGATGATAGATAAAGCACTTTTAGCAGGAGTTATGGCACTTCTTACCTTGTCGTTGGTTATGAGCTATTCACTCTCAACCTACACCGTACTACACTTAGAATATAATGATTTTCACTTTTTTATGCGACAGAGTATCTTTGTGCTTTTGGGTTTTATAGCAATGGTATTTTTAAGTAGGTTAAATCCCGATAAATGGCTTGTACCTGTAGGACTTTCACTTTTTATAGTTTTCTTTTTAGCGATGATAGCTATGCAGTTTTTACCTACATCACTGGTACATGCAGTAGGTGGTGCAAAAAGGTGGATACGTTTAGGGTCTATCTCTTTAGCCCCTGTGGAGTTTTTTAAGATAGGTTTTGTCTTCTTTATCGCATGGTCATTTGCTCGTAAACTACTTACTAAAAATAAAATGAAATTTTGGGAAGAACTTAAAGCGTATGCCCCTTATCTACTTATGTTTGTGATAGCAGTTGTCATCATCGCTGTGTTTCAAAAAGATTTGGGACAGGTAGTTGTGTTGGGTGCTACGCTTATGGTACTCTTTGTGTTTGCAGGGAGTTCTAAAAAGTTTTTCTTCTCAGTTATCTCTTTGGTTTTTACGGCGTTTATTGCCCTTATTTTCTTTGCCCCTCACCGTATCGCACGTATTAAGTCATGGTGGGGAACAGTCCAAGATGGTATCTTGGATTTTCTTCCATTTGAAGCGGTACAAAACTTGCGTGTAGAAGTAGGTAAAGAGCCGTATCAGATTTCTAATTCTCTCAATGCCATTTACAATGGTAGTTTTTGGGGTGAGGGTTTAGGCAATGGACAGTTTAAACTTGGCTATCTTTCCGAAGTACATACTGACTTTATCTTGGCAGGTATTACCGAAGAGCTAGGGTTTGTTGGTCTGTTTTTTGTTACTTTTACGATGTTACTTATTATCTTTCGTATCTTTAAGATAGCCTCTAAAGTACAAAACCCTATGCACTATCTTTTTTCTATCGGTGTTGGCTTGCTCATCGCTGCTTCGTTTATCTTAAACTCTTATGGTATCTCTGGTATCACACCCATTAAAGGGATAGCTGTACCATTTTTGAGTTATGGGGGTTCTCACATTTTGGCATCGTGTATCGCTATAGGTATGGTGCTGATGATCTCTAAAAAAGTACCTAGAGATGCAAGAGGGAACATAAAATGAGCATAGTCATGACAGGTGGGGGGACAGGTGGGCATCTTGCCATCATAAAGGCAGTGAAAGAGCATTTAGCAAATGAAGAACTCATCTATGTTGGCTCAACTAAAGGGCAAGATAAACAGTGGTTTGAAGAAGACAGTGACTTTAAGCAGAAGTACTTTTTTGAAACGCGTGGTGTTGTAAATCAAGGGGTATTGGGTAAAGTAAAGTCTCTTTTTATGATGGCAAAGGCGATGTTTCAAGCCATTAAAATTTTACGAAAGCATAAGGCTAAAGTAGTCTTTTCTGTGGGTGGTTTTTCTGCTGCTCCCATGGCATTTGCAGCGAAACTCGCAGGTACACCTCTGGTCATACATGAACAAAATGCAGCCCTTGGTTCACTCAATAAACTGCTCAAACCCTATGCGACACATTTTATCTCCTCTTACTTAGAAGAGAGTCCTATCAAAGCGTACCCTATTAAACAAATCTTTTTTGACAATGCACATCTGCGTAAAGAGGTACAAACTATCATCTTTTTAGGTGGCTCACAAGGTGCAAAAGCCATCAACAATCTTGCTTTAGAACTTGCCCCCACACTTAAAGATAAAGGGATTAAAATCATCCACCAAGCAGGGGTCAATAACATCGAAGAGGTACAAAAAGCCTATGAGACACTAGGCATAGAGGCAGAGGTGTTTGGGTTTACGACTAAGTTAGCAGCGTATATGAACGAAGCAGATTTTGCCATCGCACGTGCTGGGGCATCTACACTTTGGGAACTCTCTGCTACGGCAGTACCAACACTCTACATACCATACCCTTATGCAGCCAAAGACCACCAGTTTTACAATGCACAGTTTTTAGTAGAAAAAAACTTAGCGTGGCTAATGCGTGAGAATGAGATAGAAGTATCTCGTGTCGTAAGACTTGTAGACGAAGATTTACAAAGTATGAGTCAAGGGCTTATGGAGATTGTCGAGAAAGATGGGAGTCAAAAAATAGCAAAACTCCTCACACAAATGTAACACAATTCTAGGTTAGAATGACTTTATAATTCATAAAAAGGAGTTAAGATGAAAAAATTAATGGCATTGGTTATTTCACTGGTTGCAGTAATTGGTTTAAGTGCTTGTGGCGGCGGCGGGGGCAGTAATCCTCCTCCTAGTAACCTTACAACACTTT
>JAMONG010000079.1 GCA_027066595.1 Sulfurovum sp. | reverse complement strand
ATAAAATTAGACATTATTTTAGCACTTTGGAACTAACAAGAGGCTTGGGTATTGCACTTTTAAGTTCAGCCTTCATTTACCTCAACCACTGGGGCTTTTCATACCCTTTGCTCAACACATTTTTAGGACTCTTGGCACTCTATTTACTCCTAGAGTCAAACACAAAAACATGGTTTATTTCTGGTGCATTTATAGGGCTTTTTTGGTTTTGGTGGATAGTACTTAGTCTCATACACTATGAGATGCTTTGGGCAGTGCCTATAGAGTTGATTATTATCATGTTGAGTTATGGGCTCATTTTTGCTTTTATCGCCAAAGTATCTACTTTGTTTGTATGGTGTTGTGCCCTCACAACACCAAAAGTATATCTATCAAAATGGTGTTGTCAGGGGACAACACCCTACCTTTTTTCTTTGCTAACCAAAGCTCTAGGACTTTTACTCCTAAGCTATGTACACCCTTTTTCATTTGACTGGTTTAAACCTGAGTTACTCTTTGTAGAAAGTTATTTAGGCATCACAAAACTAGACTTTATTCTCATTTTATTAAGTCTTGTACTTGCTCTGTGGAGAAAGTCACTGTGGTATGTACTCCTAGTACTTTTAGCCTATCAGCCACTCTCTTCAAACATACCTAACATCTCTCCAGACATAGTACTTACCACAACACACACAAGTGTTCATGATAAATGGGACAAAAACAAACATCAAGCACAGTTTGATGCTTTATTTGAAAGTATTGACAAAGCCATAAGTGACAATAAAAAGCTCATCATCTTACCTGAGTCGGTTTTCCCTATCTTCCTCAACCGTTCAGAAGACTTACTCTCTAAACTAGAAGAGAAAGCAAAACACATCTCCATAGTCACAGGGGCACTCTACTGGGATGGAGAAACCCCTCGAAACTCTACCTACATCTTTACAAACGGCAAGATACAAGTAGCCAACAAAGTCCTACTCGTACCTTTTGGAGAAGCCAACCCCCTACCCGACTTTTTAAGTGACTGGGTCAATAAGGTCTTTTATGACAACGCCGTAGACTACAAAGCAGACAGTAAGGTCACAGACTACAGCATAGATGGCATCACCTACCGAAATGCCATCTGTTTTGAAGCTACTTCAGAAAAACTCTATGAAGGGCGACCTCAACATATGATAGTCCTCAGTAACAACGGTTGGTTCCACCCCTCAGTAGAGTCTAGCTTACAAAAATTACTGCTCCTGTACTACAGTAAAAAGTACGGTACTACCATCTACCACTCGGTAAATATGTCTGAGTCGTACATCATTCAAGATGGTAGGGTCATCAAATGATTAACTATTATCATCGTCTAGTAGTATCATACAAAGGTACACACTACTATGGCTGGCAAGACATAGGTGAAGGCGAACAAAAACCTACCATACAGGCAAGTATACAAAGAGTATTACATAAAATCTGCAAGTCAAATGACTGCACCATAGCCACAGCAAGTAGAACAGACGCAGGGGTACATGCACAAGGTCAAGTGATAAAAGTTACCCTCCCACTAGCTATGGACTCAGATAAACTCCTACTTGGCATGAACTCACTCTTACCCGATGATATACGTATCTTACTCTGCGAACCCTCTAACAAAGCATTCAATCCAAACAAAGACAGTACAAGCAAAGAATACCACTACTACTTTTGTACAGACACCATACACAACCCTATACTGAACGACACCGTTGCACATGTTCCGTCTCATGGTACAAACTCACTTGACATAACACTCATGCAAGACGCCTGTAAACTCTTTGTGGGAGAACATGACTTTTATAGCTTTGCAAAACGAGACACTACTATCATTTCAACTTTTCGGACTATTGTAAGTTGCGAAATAGTCAAAATGCTACCTCTAGTCTCTGGTAATGATGTTTATTGTCTTAAGATAGTTGGCAAGGGTTTTTTGAGGTATATGATTCGGTATATGGCTGGGGCTTTGTTTACGTTGGGGAGAAGTGAGATTAAACTACGTAATATTAGTGAGGCATTAGAGAGTCTTAAAGTAGAGAAGCTTAGTGCTAGGGCTAAGTCTCGGGGTTTGCATTTGATTTCTGTTTCATATGCAGTATGATTGATTTTAATTCAATTATTTTATCCATGTTATAATCTCACACTTAATCAAAGGACACAATATGAATTATTTACATAACTACAAGATCAGAAAAAACATTATGGGTCTTTTACTCTTGTTAGTCATGTTCTTTGGAACGTATGCTGCATTTGCTGATGCTATTAAAGATGCACTAGGTCAAGAGTCAAATAGTTTATGGATTGAAATAGCCCCTTACTCAGGCTATGTGGCATTAGCAGCTATCATTCTATACCTTCCTCTCAATCTATTGGATAAGAGACTTTACGAAAAAGCTGTAAAAGAGAGTAAAGATAAAAAAAGTAGCTAAATTCTTCTCGTTAAGTCAAAATTTGACTTTTATATACTTTTAAAGTATAATTAATATACCTAAACTATATCCAACAAGGAAAATTATGCAGTTTGAATACGATAATAATAAAAGTCGTATCAATAAAGAAAAGCATGGCATTGACTTCATAGAAGCACAAAGTTTGTGGGAAGATGAGAATGCTCTCATTGTTCCAGCTAACACATCTGATGATGAAACTAGGTATGCTTTAATTTCTAGATTTAATACAAAATGTTATGTTGCCATTTTTACAATGAGAGAAAACACATTTCGTATTATCTCGGTGAGAAGATGTAGAAAAAATGAGGAGAAGAATTATGAAAACCATAACAACTAAAGAATTTGATGATGCATTTGATAACGGGGAAGACATCTCTGAACATCTTGATTTTTCAAAGTCCATAAAACTTAAAGACTTTAATCAGTTAAAAACAGATACTAAAAAAGTAAATGTCGATTTTCCTGAGTGGGTCATTCAAGCTTTAGACCAAGAAGCAAAAAAGATTGGTGTCACAAGACAGTCCATTATTAAAGTTTGGATTGCTGAGAGACTTAAAGCAGAAGCAAACCACTTACACGCAAGCTAATACAATATAGGAGTACATTGACTCCTATATTTACATCTAGTGCATCACCTAATCTTTCCTATGCCTCTTCCCATTAAACTTCACCACAAAAGACAACCTAATCTTCTCTTGTGTATCTAACACTAAGTATTCAAAACCATCTATGAGTTCCATCGTTTTTACTAAAGCTTTTA
>JAMONG010000078.1 GCA_027066595.1 Sulfurovum sp. | reverse complement strand
TCCTTCAAAGAGAGAAAGGGCTTGATGGAGTATGGATGTGTTAAATGTATCATAATATGAAACATAGGTTTTTTCAAAGACAGAGGGACGAGTGTTTTTAAAGACATAACGATAAAGCCGTTTTTTAGCCCAAAACCTAGCATGAAAATCATCAGGTACTTTAGTGATATGTTTTACATAAATATCATCAAGTTTATGGTTGAGATGGGATTTTAATTTTGCTAAGTCATCCCAATATGTAGGTAGGTCAAAATGGATAACCTGTCCAGAGGCGTGTACTTTGGCATCGGTTCTGCCACTAGCAGTAATGGGTGAAGATATCTGGAGGGATACTAAGGCTTTTTCTATGGCATAAGTAACTGTTTGATTTGTGGATGTCTGCTTTTGGAAGCCAAAATACCCACTTCCATCATACGCGATAACAGCCTTGACACGCATTAAAAGTACCTAGATACACGTTTCTTAAAGAGCCATTGTCCTATGAGTAAAACAGCAAAAATAGAAGCTATCAAAGTCAAGGGCGTACCCCACTTTTCTAATGCAGAGGCTATAAGATAGAGTAGAAGTGAAGTCGTAAATATCACCGTAAATGAACGATTTTTTTGATAACGAGGATTTATCATGGTAAAAGATGCCACGAGGTAAAGTGCCAAGAGTGGGATAAGGCTTACAAAGGTAAAGAAAAGTAGTCGATGCATACGTTTTTTATCGGTAGCTGCAAGTTTCCAGTGTCCTATAATATCTTCAAATTGGTAGGGGTTTTTCTTCACACTGTCAAATACTTCAAGGGATTTGTATTGTGCTTGTTGGAGTTTTGTATCTGAATAGGTATATCCATAGCCATCTTTTAAGAGCAAAGAACTCATGGTCTCTTCATTATTGAGTTTTCCTGTTTGTGCTGCAAAAAACTGTTCATTGTTTTTATCAGTACGGTTATAGACAACCATATCATTGAAAACATCTTTTTCTTTATCTTTCTCTTTGACATAAATGTAGTAATCACCAAACTTCTGCCCTAACTCTCCAGGAACGATGTTGAGTTTGGCTTCCGCTTTTTTACTTGCCTTAAAAGATTTATAGAGCTGTTTACTTAAGGGCATGGCTAGAAAAGAGATAGAGGCTAAGAGTATAGAAAAAAGTAGACTCAGTAAAAGCAGACGACGCAGTAGCTTATTTGCATTTAAACCTAAAGCATAGAGGGCTATGAGTTCGTTATCTTGTGAGAGTTTTATCAAAACATTTGCCAAAGCAGCGATGAATGAGAGTGGTAAAGTGTAAAACATAATATCAGGTACTGAGTAAGAGTAGAGCTTTAAAATCTCAGGAAAGGTTATCTGTATTTTTGCGGTAAGTGCAGATATTTTTACCAAATAAACCAAAGATATAATGAGGAAAAAAGGTAAAAATATCGTTAAAAAAGATTTAACAAAGTTGGTCGATATATAGCGTTTTACTTTAACCATAAATAAGGGTATCCAGTAGTGCTAAGGCTTGTGTATCATAAAGATAGACGATGAAAGTGGCAAGGGCTAAAAAGGGTACAAAAGGTACACCTTTTTCTCTCCAGATAAGTGCTGGTATCATGGCAAGAATAGCAGAAAGAAAAAGTGCCATAAAGAAGTTAGGGAAACCTAGAAGTGCACCCATCGTTCCTGCCACGATGACATCTGCTCCTCCCATCGCTTCACGTTTTGCTATAAAAGAAGAAAAAAGACCTATAAGATATAAGCCCCCTGCGGCGATAGCTCCATACATCATTGCATCTAAAAAGTTAGGCTGAATGAGTGCAAAGAGTAGGGCTGCAAAATTCACATTATCTGGCACAGCCATGTACTTGAAGTCTATCATCACCAATGCAAGCAAAGAGGCAAAAGATGCTGCTACAAACGGCAGATACCAGACAAGCCCCAGTTTCATATAGAGTGCCACAAAGATGAACCCTGTGAGAAGTTCAACAAGAGGATATTGTTTAGAGATAGGGTCTTTACAAAAACTACATTTACCTCTTAAAAAAAGCCATGAGAAGATAGGAATGTTGTGATACCACTTTAGAGGCGTTTGACAACTTTGACACTTTGAAGCGGGAAAGGCGATGTTTTCACCCTTTGGGATACGGTAAATCACTACATTTAAAAAAGAACCAATAAGTGTTCCAAATATAAATACAGCGATGCTGATTTCTATGAGTAAATTTTCTTGCATTATAGACCTCCAAAGCGTCTGTTACGTTGTGTAAAACTTTCTAAAATAGTATTGAGTTCTTCTGCTGAGAAGTCTGGCCAAAGTGTAGGTGTAAAATAAAATTCAGAATACGAGAGTTGCCAAAGCAAAAAGTTTGAGATACGCTCTTCCCCAGATGTGCGTATAAGAATATCGATGTCAGAGTAAGGTGTTTGTAGTGCAGAAGAGATGTCTTCTTGGGTAAGTTCTGTTTTACCTTGTTTGATTAAGTCATTGACTGCCATGGTTATCTCTGCACGTCCGCCATAGTTGAGTGCGAGGATGTGTGTGAGATTTTCATTGTTTTTTGTCAGCTCTTCAGTCTCTTTAATACGCTTTTGTAATGATTTTGAAAATTCAGACATGTCACCTATGGCTTGAAAACGAATATTATGTTCTTGGTAGGTTTTAAGCTCTCGTTTCAAATACTTATCAAGCAGTTTCATAAGAAATTCTACTTCTAACTTGGGACGTTTCCAGTTCTCTGTAGAAAAAGCATAAAAGGTAGCAGTCTCTATCGTCTCATGTGCTGCACAGTAGGTGGTAATGTCTCGTATTGCTTCCGCTCCAGCTTCGTGCCCTTTGGTACGTTTAAGCCCACGTTCCGTGGCCCATCTGCCATTACCATCCATGATAATAGCAAGATGTTTGATGTCACTTTTAGACATGGTTGTCCTTAGCTTTTATAAATTCTTTGGATGCATTAACTATTTTATGTGAAAGCGTCAGTTTATCGCTACGTCCTAAAGGCATTTGTCCGCTAGATGTGATAAAAGTAATCTCATTTTCGTCTCCTCCAAAACTTTTAGCATCTTTAAGTAGGTTGTAACAGACGGCATCAACATTTTTTTGCGTGAGAAGATTTACCGCGTTGTTTAGTCCTTCTTTACTGTCCATCTCTGCTTTAAAGGCGATAGTAGTAACTCCTTGACGTTTGAGTGAAGAGAGTACGTCAGGGTTTTGTGTGAGTTCTATGCTCCACTCTTT
>JAMONG010000077.1 GCA_027066595.1 Sulfurovum sp. | reverse complement strand
AAATCTCTTTTCATATCTGGCACCAAACTCAAAAGTAAGTAAAGAGCCTTGAGAGAAGCCAAACAAAAAGCTCTGTGAAGCATCAAACTTCTCTTCAAAAAGTTCATCACATATCTCGGCAAGTAAAGATGAAGAGTAGGCAATGCCCTCTAGTTGGTTAGGTGGTAGGTCATACCAAGAGCATCCTCCGAAGTATTCGTAAGGACCATCTAAAAGTAGGTAGTTCATCTCATCTAAGTTTAAGTATGAAGGTAAAAAGGTAAAGCCCTGTGAAGAATCACCTCTACCATGTAAAATAATCATGAGTTTTTTAGAGGATTTTTTCGCAGGTATAAAGATGTGGTTGAGTGGTAGTGATAAATTTTGCATCATGTATTATACATCATTTTTCTACTTTTTCTTTTTACCCTCTTGTTTTTTCTTCTTTTGTGCCGCGTAGGTAAATTTACGTTTTTTGTCGTAGTCTACATACCCTTTTTTCTCACGGAGTGACTTTTTGCGAGGTCTTGCTTGGCGTGGTTGTTTGTCTGTTATCTCAAACCCTTCCATTATTTCACGTTTGACATTGAGTTTGAGGTGCTTTTCTATGGTAGAAAAAGCGTTGTAGTCATGGATAGTAAGTAGGGTAATGACCTGACCTTTATGGTTAGCTCGTCCTGTTCTTCCTACACGGTGTGTAAAGTCATCGGTGTGTTCGGGTAGGTCATAGTTTATCACCAGTGGTAGTTCAGGAATGTCTATGCCCCTTGCAGCGATGTCTGTAGCCACAAGTACCTGTGATTTTCCACTCTTTAGTAGGGTAAGTGCTTTCGCACGTCCACCACGCTTGATGTCTCCATGGATGACTGCTGTCCAGATGCCTTGTTCTTTTAGGTACTCAAAGAGTTTGTCTGCGGTATCTTTTTTATTTACAAAAATAAGTACTTGTCCTACACCCATACCTTTGATGAGTTTTGCTGCAAGCTCTGCTTTACGCTTTTTGTCTACTTTGTAGGCTCTGTGTTTAATGAAGTTTACCACATCACGACGGTTACTCACCTCTACGATGGCAGGGTCACGTAAGAACTCTTTAGAGAGCTTTTTGATGTTTTGTGAGATGGTAGCTGAGAAGCACATCATCTGCTTGGGGGCTTTACAGCTTTTGAGTATGGCTTTAATCTCAGGTAAAAAACCAAGGTCAAGCATAGTGTCTGCTTCATCAAGTATGATGGTGTTGACATGTTCGAGGTTTATTTTTTTGTCATTGATGAAGTCTTGTAAACGCCCAGGTGTTGCCACAACGATGTCAACACCTTGTTTGATGCGTGCTAGCTGCTCACCTTTTTTAGAGCCACCTTGTACTTTCACTGTCTGAATATCTAAGTACTTAGAAAAAGAGACAATGGTACGAGAGACTTGGTCTGCAAGTTCAATCGTAGGCACGATAATCAATGCACGTATTACCTTGCCGTCTTTTTTTACGACTTTTTGAAGTTTGTTAAGTAAAGGCAGTACAAAAGCGGCTGTTTTTCCTGTACCAGACTTAGAAGCCCCAAGAATATCCATGCCTTTCATGGCAGCAGGTATCACCTTGTTTTGTATGGCTGTTGCGTTCTCATAGTTCTCATGAGCCACAGCTTTTAAGATATGTGGGTGTAAATTGAATTTTTCAAATGCTTTGATGGTAGTTCCTTAGATGTATTGTGTGCATTATAACGTATTTAGCATTTAAGGGTCTATATGGTAAGGTTTTGAAGATTGGGTAGTGTGCTTGAAGTAATCTGTTTTTCCACTCAAAAAGAGTGGAAAAGTTGTTTAAAATCTGTAGTTTACACCTACATTAACGCTATCAAATACGATGTCGTTGTTTGCTGTAAATGTATCAAAACCGCTATCGTCATAGAGTCTTGTATAGTCTACAAATACATCAATGTTATCTGTTGCTGCAAAACTTGCACCTAGACCCCACTGAAAACCTGCTTCAGAGTAGCTCGTACCATTGTCTAGCGTTACTTCACCATATCCTAGTAGTCCATAAGCAGTTACTTTGTCAAAGCTATATTGAGGTTTTAAGTAAAGTGCCACATTTGACATGTCCCAGCTTCTATCTACACCATTGACATCTAAGTCACTTACACTCATACTGTATCTACCTTCAACGCCAAGGTACTGATGAAACTTATACCCTGCTAGAAGTGTCACTGCATCACCTGTAGTGTCAGTGTCTAGTGTGTCGTTATTCATATTCATGTATGAGTAACCAAGACCTGCGTAAAAGTAGTTATCTGATACTACTGGCTCATCCATCACTTCAGGTATAGCCATCTGTGGCTCTTGTGGTGCGATGTCCCCACCAGCATAAGATAAGTTTGTTAATAGCAATAGTGCTGTAGCTGTTGTTGTGAGTATTCTTGTTTTCATAATACATCCTTATTATTTTTATTTGAACAAGTGAATTATGACAGAGTAGTGTGAACTGAGTATTAACTCTATTTTTATTTTTAAGTCATTTGTGTTAGTATCAGAGAAAATATATATAACTAAGGAATATTATGACAAATGGAAAAGTGTTAGCACTCTATATAACGATGCCAGATATGATGCGTACAGGACACCGTATGAAATGTGACGATTTTGATTGTGACCCAGATGGTATCATCGGTGATATGCACTATGAGACATCTGACGATAAGGTAATGCTACTTACCTGCCAAAAGAGTTACGACCTCATAGAAGAAGCAGAACTCTATGTAGACCAAGGCTCTTTACTAGAAAACATCCATGTAGATGTAGACCTCTACCATCTTAAAAAAGGCTCTATCATCGAGATAGGAGAGACACTACTGGAAGTAACAGGACCTTGTGAGTCATACGGCTACCTCTATGGCTTCGCACCAGAGATACCTGAAATCATACAAGGTAAAAGAGGTCTTTTTGTTCGCCCTGTAGATTATGGACTGGTTGAAATGGGTAATGAAGTGAAGGTGCTTAAAGAGGTTGTGTGATGTAACTTCTTTGTCAATAGGTACTTTTGTTTATTTACTCTTGACATTGTAAAAGAACTCTATCATTTCGTAGGTGTGACCATGTCACACGACATAAAAGAGCTATTATGTTTAACATATCAAATTTTATTGTTTATGTGTTTGCCTCATGATGTGTGACATGGTCACACCTACAGTTCTTTCAGAGTCTCGGAGAGTTTAAGATGTAAAACTTATCTTCTTATGCCACTATGTGAGTTTTC
>JAMONG010000076.1 GCA_027066595.1 Sulfurovum sp. | reverse complement strand
CTTCCACATACCCTTTGCCTTGCTGACCTATGTAAAGTCGTCCTGCACGGTAAAGTGAGTGAAGTTGCCATAAACCGTTGACTTCCTCTATGGCATTACAGTTTTGTAAAAATTGAAAGGTATTTTGGTCTTCAAGTTCGATGTCTGAAGCCAGACATCCATTGGTAAGTTGTATGGCAAAGGCATTCATAGTTTGATGCCTTTTAAAAAGGTTAAGTGAATTATTTTTATCATAGATAGATTATATCAGATTAGTGTTTTAAAGCCTCTAATCTTTCTATGCGTGACTCTGTAGTAGGGTGTGTAGAAAAAAGTTGTTTCATAGACATATCTCTCCCCGTAAATGGGTTGATGATGAACATATGTGCCGTCTGTGGGTCTGCTTCGGAGAGAGAAGTGCCTCTTGCATAACTGTCTAACTTAGCAAGAGCAGACTGTAACCACTCTGGGTGTCCTGTCATTTTGGCAGCACCTTCGTCTGCCATGTACTCACGGTTACGACTCACTGTCATTTGTATGATACTAGCAGCGAGCGGCATGATGAACATAAGGGCTATCATCACGATGAAGTTAGGTCTGTCTCTTCCTCCACCAAAAAACATACCAAAGTTTGCAAGCATAGCAATGGCTCCTGCGATAGTAGCAGTGACTGTGCCTATAAGCATATCGTAGTGCTTAATGTGGCTAAGTTCATGTGCGATGACTGCTTCTACCTCTTCTTCTGTCATGAGGTCTAGCAGTCCTTGGGTGACTGCAACGGCAGCATTTTCATAGTTACGCCCTGTGGCAAAGGCATTAGGCTGTTGCTCAGGTATGATGTAAAGTGCAGGCATAGGTAGGTTGGCACGTTGCGTAAGCTTAAAGACGATGTGGTAAAGTCCTGAAGCTGAGTTATGGTCTACAGGTATGGCGTTATAATGTTTGAGTACTTGAGTGTCACTGTAGTAGTAGGCATAAAAGTTCATCCCTGCAGCTGCTATAAATGCGATAATCATCCCTGTTTGTCCAGCTATCATCCCACCAAACCAAATGAAAAGTAGGGTAAGCCCTGTCATGAGGGCATAGGTTTTAAATTGTTCCATAAAGTATGTCCTTTATTTTTCTTTTAGTCTATCGTATGGGTGCAAACCGAAAGTAAATCATACGATATGCTATAATAAATCTATGTTTAAAATATTATTACTTACCTTTGGACTCACATCATCACTTTTAGCACAAGAGGGTATCTACAAGATCTCAGATAACATACAACAAATCATGAAAAATGGAGGCTCTTGGAAAAAAGGCTGTCCTGTGCCTCTGAAAGATTTACGTTATTTACGTTTGAAATATCTTGACTTCAAAGGACAAACGCGTGAGGGTGAGATGATAGTACATAAAGAGGTGGCAGATGAGGTAGTCAATATCTTTAATGAGTTGTACACGATAGCTTACCCCATATATAAGATGAAGCTGCTCTCTTCCTATAAAGCAAATGATTGGCAGTCTATAGAAGCAGGTAATACCTCTGCATTTAACTGCCGTAATGCTACAGGTTCTAAAAAATGGTCAAAACACTCTTATGGAAAAGCGGTAGATATTAACCCTATAGAGAATCCTTATATCTCAAGAAAAGGGTACATTTCACATAAAGCTTCTTTAAAATATAGAAAGAGAGTACATAAAGTTGATACCTATGAAGATAGGGCAATACTACTCAAAAATGATAAAGCTACACAGATATTTAAGAAGTATGGTTGGAAGTGGGGTGGAGATTGGTCTAGTGTTAAGGATTATCAGCATTTTTATCATCAATAAAGATAAAAATGAGTTCAAGGGTTTTATGAACTCATTGCTTAACTAAATTTAAGACGCTAAAGCCTCTTCCTCTTGATGAGGATAAAGAGAAAAGGTTATATGCCCCTTGCCTACTGTTAGCTCACTCCAGTCATTTATATCTAAACGAAGTGCGATGACAGAAGATGTAGGCATTTTTGAAACTTTTTCTTTTGTAATCGTTTCAATAAATGCTCTTAATTGAGCATCGTGTCCTACTACAAATATGTTATCGCAATCATTTGGATGAAGGGTTAGGGTTTCTTGCATTCTTTGTGCAGAAGCAAGATAAAACTCTTGAAGATAATGTATTTTACCTTTATAGTGTAAAAATTTAGAAAGAGCCAAAGAAGTATCTTGTGCTCTTATTGCACAACTAGATACAATCAGTTCAGGTTTAACACCTTGTTTTTTAAGATGATAAGCTACAGAATCAATGTCTGCATAGCCTTGTAGTGTAATTGTACGTTCTTCGTCAGATACAGATGTATCACTCCAGTCAGATGTTGCATGTCTTATTAGGTATAGATTTTTCATTGATTCTCCTTTTTATATATCAATTAATATTAGAAGTATACCATACTTAATATTAAAGCATATTATAAAATGAAGAAAACTTATAGTTATAGATAAAAATAGTTTTTACTTTTTAAATACATTTCCTAACATACCCTTAATAGCCCCTTGTAAGTCAGCAGGGTAGATGACAAATTTAGAGTTTGGACTTTGGCTTATTTTCTCAAGTGAGTTGATGTATCGGTCACCAAGTAAGAACATGGCAGGGAGTTCTTTGTCTTGGATGTTTTCACTTATCATTCTAATGGCTTCGGCGGAGGCGTTAGCTAGGGTAATCTGTGCTTTTGCTTCACGCTCTGCGGCTGCAAGTTTACCATCGGCTTCTAAGATGGCGGCATTTTTGTTACCCTCTGCGGTAGTTTCTATGGCTCTTCTTTCACGTTCTGCTGCGGCTTGTCTTTCCATAGAGTCTTGCATAGAGGCACTTGGGTTGATGTCTTGGATTTCAACTGACTTTACAGTGACTCCCCAGTCTGCAACATCATCTATGATGGCATCTTTGAGCTTGTTTTTGATATGCTCACGGTTAGAGAGGGCTTCGTCTAGGCTCATCTCTCCTAGTATGGAACGTAAGGTTGTCATGATGAGTTGCTGGATAGCGATACGAAAATCTTCTACACCATAAAGGGCATTTTCTGGTTTGGTTACACGTATGAATGCTACGGCATTGGTAAGTATGACAGCATTATCACGCGTAATGACTTCTTGTTGTGGGATGTCTAAGATGATGTCTCTTGTGGTTATCTTTTGACGTACTGCTTCTATGTAGGGGATGATAAGATTGAGTCCAGGTTTAAGTACACGAGAGAATTTACCTAGTCTCTCCACTAACCACT
>JAMONG010000075.1 GCA_027066595.1 Sulfurovum sp. | reverse complement strand
GTTGCCTTTGTGTTTGAGTATCATCTTTAAAAAAGTAAGTTCATGTTCCGAAAGAAGATAAAATACCGCTTCTTTTTTGATGATAACATAACGAATGAGCTTAAAGGCTGCAAGTTGAATGCTACTAACTTTTATCCATGCGATTTCATCATCTTTTTTAACAATGTTTTCATCGTCATAAATGATGGCATAGGCACCATTGGCTATGGCTTGGTCTATCTCTTCTTGGTTTGAAGAGAAAAAGAGGTCACCATGTTCAACTTTTGATTGAAAAACCGTTGCAGACTCTATGGCTTGTACTTGTGGAGTGTTTGTAAGTACACCCTCTGTAAGGTTTAGAATATCTTCTATTTTCATTATTATCCTATAGGTGTGCCAGCCGTTTTAGGCTTTTCTGGGCGTATCATACACAGACCATCTTCATCTTTGGCTGCTAAAAGCATACCTTGACTTACCATTCCCATGAGTTTAGCTGGTTTGAGGTTTGCTACGACACAGACTTGAGTGTTTAACATCTCTTCTGCAGAGTACCACTCTTTTATGCCAGCAACGACTTGTCTAGGCTCTGCTTCACCTACATCCACTTGAAGTAAAAGAAGTTTTTTACTCTTTGGGACTTCTTCGGCTTTAACAACCGTTCCTACTTTTAGTGAAGTTTGGAAGAACTGGTCTATGCCTATAAGTGCTATGCCTTCTGTTGACTCTTCTTTCTTTGAATCTTTTTTAGGAGCTACTTTTACATCTACGGGTTCTATCTGTGTAAGTAAAGGCTCTTCTATACGAGGGAAAAGAGGGTCTATCTTCTCCAAGGTAAATGGAGCAAGAAGTGTTGTGTCCTTGACCATGCTTTTCCATGTGTCATTGTTTATCTCAAAACACAGTGCCGTTGAAATCTTTTTACAGATAGCTGGCATCACAGGTGAAAGCATGATGGAGACTTTCGCTAAGATTGCAGAGATAAGACCATTAAGTGCCATGGCTTCTTCTTCTCTACCTTCTTTCATAAGTGTCCAAGGTTGGTACATATCTATGGCTTTGTTTGCCACGGTAAGTGGTCTCCAGAGTTCTTCTAGGTAACGGTGTATTTGCATTTCATAAAGTAGAGGCTCTAGTTTATCTAGCGAGGCATGTACCTCGTCTAGTTCTGCTTGGTAGTATTTGGCTACGTTTGATGATTCAACTTTGCCTTCAAAATACTTACCAGACATACCGATGACTCTGTTAAGTAGGTTTCCAAGGTCATTACCAAGGTCTGAGTTTATGCGATCTATGAGTGCTTTTTGTGAAAAGTCACCATCTCCACCAAAAGGTACTTCACGAAGCATGAAGTAACGGAAGTTGTCTAGACCGTAAGCATCGGCTACTTCTTTGGGGTTTACTACATTTCCTTTAGACTTAGACATCTTCTCACCATCACGTGTCCACCAACCATGTGCTGCGATGTGCTTAGGCAGTGGAAGTCCAAGAGACATAAGAAATGCTGGCCAATAGATAGCATGGAAACGTAAAATGTCTTTACCTATGAGTTGAACACGAGCAGGCCAGAAGTCCATGTTCTCTTCATCTCCACCATAGCCAAGTGCTGTGACGTAGTTCATGAGTGCATCTAACCATACATACATGACATGTTTAGGGTCGTTCATGTCAGCAGGAAGTTTTACACCCCAGTCAAAAGAAGTTCTGGTGATAGACAAGTCTGTCAGTCCACCTTCAACAAAACGAATGACTTCATTCTTTTTGCTTCTAGGTAAGATACAGTCTGGCGTGTCGTTATACCATGCTAGTAACTTGTCTTCATATGCAGAGAGTTTAAAAAAGTAAGACTCCTCTTCTACAATGGTAGTACTTTTTCCACACTCTGGACAAAACTCATCGTCTACAAGTTGAATAGAAGGGAAAAAAGTCTCACAAGAGATACAGTAGTGCCCTTTATAGGTGTCTTTATAGATGTCGCCATTGGCATGCATCGTACTAAAGGCTTTTTGTACCCCTTTCATGTGGTCTTCGTCTGTGGTTCTGATGAACTTGTCATAAGAGATGTCAAAGTCATCCCAAAGGTCTTTAAAGGTTGCAGAGATTTTGTCTGCATAGGCTTGGGTACTTTCGCCTCTTTTTTTAGCAGCTTCTTCTATCTTCTGTCCATGTTCGTCTGTACCAGTAAGAAAGAAAGTCTCCATTCCAGCCATACGAGAGTAACGTGCAAGAGTGTCTGCAATGATGGTTGTGTAGGCATGACCGATATGGGCAATGTCATTTACATAGTAAATAGGGGTAGTGATATACGCTTTTTCACAAGAGGGTTTTTTGCAAGAGTTTGACATATTTGTAGTTCCTTAAACAGATGAGTTTGTGGTTTACTTTGAAGAGTAAATTTGGTAGATATTTTAGCTAAAGTGTGCTGTATAGTGGATGAAATAGTAAATTAAAACTTATATTGTATAATATTACTTTCGAGGGAAAAGAATATATCAATGAAGGGGGCGTTATGGATAATAGTAAAATAAACAGTATTGATGCAGAGGCATACCGTAAAAAAGACACTTATAATACTGAAGAAAAACAAATTATCATGGAGAGGCTTGATGAAGAACGTCGCATTCATCAAGAAGCTATAAAAGGTTTAGATGGCAAAAAAGTTTTCTATACACAGAGTGAAAAAAACAGAATCCTTAGTAAGCTCAATGAACAACGTCTTAGCAAGCAAAAACGTGAAGAGATAAAAAAAATACGAACATACAATAAAGAAGAATATCACTTTGGTACTAAAGTTTTTTATAAGTTCTTGCAGATGGAAAAAGAATACTATATAGAGATAGATGATTGTGAAAAATTATCAAGTAGACCTACAATTATTTCGTTACATTATCGTATATTTGATAACTTAAAGAAGAAAGATGTTCTTATAAAAACAGAGGTGTATTCCGATAGATTTTTTATCTCATATGATGCTATACGTGTCTATTTTAAAGAATACTCACTAGAAGATAGACATAAAAAGTAATGTATTATGTTTATATGGTTGAATGTTCAGACAACACACTTTATACGGGCATAGCTAAAGAACTAGAACGTAGAGTTACTGAACATAACGAGTCAGACAAAGGGGCTAAATATACCCGTGTACGTCGTCCTGTGAAGCTAGTGTATAGTGAAGAATATCCCGATAGAAGCACAGCCTCTAAACGTGAGTATGAGATAAAAAAGAAGATGACTAGAGCAGAGAAATTAGTGCTGATTAAAACCTATA
>JAMONG010000074.1 GCA_027066595.1 Sulfurovum sp. | reverse complement strand
CAAAGGACATCGGTATATCTACTACACTCCAAGTAATTCTAATGGAGGATTAAGCAGTAATGGAAGATATATCCATCATGGTTTAGGATCAAGTTCTATCAATGGAGAATGGCAAACATTTACACGAGATTTACAAGCTGATCTTAAAGAGTTTGAAAGTGATAATGACATTATTTCTGTTAACGCCTTTTTAATTCGCGGTAATGGATTGGTGGATGATATTGAAATGAGAACATCCTCTTTTCTAAATATTACTGCACAAAAAGCCTCTAGATTCTTATCAAGAGCAACTTTTGGTGCTAAAATGGAAGAGATAGAGGCTTTGGTCAAACTAGGAAGCTATAAGCAATGGCTTGAAGCAGAGTTTGCACAAACACCAAACTATCACATAGCATGGGCCAAAAAAAATGTAAAAGGCATTAATGGTGTAGGAGACCTTAAAGATAATCCGAAAGATTGGAAAAAATATAGAGAAGTATTAAAATATACGCAACAACATGCATGGTGGGATATTGTAGTCAACGGCAACGACCAATTAAGACAACGAGTAGCTTTTGCATTAAGTGAAATCATGGTGATCTCAAAATTCGGTTCACTTATCAATGTACCTGAAGCACGAATGTCTTACTATGACGTATTGGTCAAAAATGCTTTTGGTAACTTCGAGACACTTTTGCAAGAAGTGACTTACCACCCTTCGATGGGAAAATACCTTAGCTACTTAGGTAATCCCAAAGCAGACCCCACAAAAGGAAACCGTCCAGATGAGAATTATGCTAGAGAAGTCATGCAATTGTTTACTATCGGGCTCTATCAGCTTAATCTTGATGGAAGTAAAAAAGTAGATGCACAAGGTAAAGCTTTACCTACATATAATCAGACAGACATAGAAGAAATGGCAAAAGTCTTTACAGGCATAACAAATCAAAATGGTCACTTCGCTGCAGGTGCTGGAGGGTCTTCGTATGAAATATTAACCCAACCGATGATATCAGAAGGGTATGAAAAGTATCACGATACAAGTCAAAAGATAATCATGGATCATACTATACCTGCTGGAGGAGATGCAAAAACTGATATAAGAAAAGCTCTCAATATTCTTTTTAACCATTCCAATACAGGACCATTTATCGCTAAAAGATTGATTCAAAGACTAGTGACAAGTAACCCTTCACCTGCATATATTAGACGTGTATCTTTAGCATTTAATGATAATGGAAAAGGTATAAGAGGTGATATGAAAGCTGTAATTAAAGCAATCTTAATCGATCCAGAAGCATTAGAGGGTATTGAACATGATCCTGAAACTTTTGGTAAAGTTAGAGAGCCCCTGCTTGTAGTCTCTAATCTTTTTAGAACTTTTAAAGCACAAAATGCCCTCAATACACTTGAAGTGGGAGGTATAAAGATTTATGAATATAAATCTTTTAATTATGATGGAACAGACTATACTAAACAAGAGGCTCCATTAGAAGCATTGACAGTCTTTAACTACTTTACGCCCGATTCTGGACCTTATAGTTTGAAAAAACAAGGCTTGGTAGCTCCAGAGTTTGAAGTATATGGTGCAGACGGATTGCATCAACTCTTGATGGGTTTAATCAATAAAGATGGCTTTATTTATGAAACTTATAATTTAACTGCTGAACTACAATTAGATACTGAGAAGTCTCTTTTAGAAGACAAAAAATATGATGAACTATTAGATAGATTAGACACATTATTGGTTGGAGGGAATATGAGTGATATAACTAAAAGTGCAATCAAAAGTTATATACAAGAACATAAAGACCTCAAAAGTGACACATTGGCTCGCTATGTCATCGGATTAGTAATGACATCAGCAGATTATACGGTACAAAGATAAAAGGAGTACACAATGAAAGCATATGGATTAAATAGAAGAGAATTTTTAAAACAATCTTTAGCTACTGCAGCGAGTGCTTCACCTTTGATGGCGATGTTAGGGTCTTTACAAAAACTTGAAGCCGCAGAAACAAGTGGTGATTATAAGGCGATTGTCTGTATATTACTAGAAGGTGGAAGTGATGTACACAATATGATTGCACCAACTCAAAACAGTGCTTATAATGACTATCGATCAGCAAGAGAAGATATCGCTTTGAGCCAAAATGAACTTTTACCTTTTTCTCATAAAAATGAAAATGGATTAAACGCACTCTCTTATGGCATGCGAAACAATATGACACAGATGCATCGGCTCTTTGAAGAGAAAAAACTTTCTATTATTGCCAATGTCGGTACCTTAGTGAAACCTGTAACACTACAAGATGTTCTTAATGGGGTATCCGTACCTTCTCAACTTTTTGCACACAATACTCAACGAGCACTTTGGATGATGGGCAATGCCAAAGATATAGAGAATAAAGGCTGGGCAGGAAGAACAGGAGATGTTTTTTATCCAATACCAAATCCCTATTTTAATATAACTGTTGGAGGTAATAATATCATGCAATCAGGTGGTATCGCAGAAGCTACGCCATTTAGAAAATCATATATATCTCCCAACACCATGGAACGTTACGGTTTTGGTCCAGATTCTGGTGATGGCGACTTAGGAAAAGTATATCAGCAGATTCATGAACAAATACAAAATGCTGACAATAAGCTTTTATCTACTTTTGCAAAAAGAAGAATGGCAGAGCTTAATAGAGAGTATGATTTACAAGGTCTTTTCAATGGAAAAAAAGATTTTGATGGCTTTAATAATGGTGTACATGAGACAGGAACTTCTTTAGGGAAGCAGCTAAAATTGGTTGCACAAATACTTTCTATTAAAGATAGTTTTCCAGGAAACAAAAAACGACAAATCTTTTTTGTCAATCATCGTGGTTGGGATACTCATGCTAGTGATAATGAGCAACAAGTAGGCTACTTAAGTGATTCATTAGGTGCTTTTAATGATGCTCTAGAGCAGATGGGTATAGAAAATAGTGTTACAACATTTACTATCTCAGATTTTGGGCGTTCTTTGACATCAAATGGTAATGGCACAGACCATGGTTGGGGAGGACATTCCTTTGTAATGGGTGGTGCTGTTAAAGGGGGTGATATCTTCGGTAGAATACCCCATTTATCTAAAGACTCCGAAGAGCTTTGGTCTGGTAGTATGATACCAGATATTTCAATTGAAGAGTACTTGGCAACTATCGTAAAATGGTTTGGTGCAGACAATAATGAACTCAATACTATTTTTCCAAATTTAGGTACATTTGGATTTCAAGGTA
>JAMONG010000073.1 GCA_027066595.1 Sulfurovum sp. | reverse complement strand
TTGAGTCTCTTTTTTGGATAAGATTTTAGTATTTGCATTTAAGTTTATAGGTGTAATTGCAAGTAAACTTGTTGCTACTACACCTTTTACAAAAACTCGTCTTGAAATATTTGACATTTTGTACCCTCCATAGTTAAATTATAAGAATATATTATCATAAGAACATTACTTGAGCATTACTTCAAAAGGATTAGCTTATCTCCTCTAACTCTAAATTTCTTAAACGTAGAGAGTTTGAAATTACTGATACAGAAGAAAAACTCATAGCCGCAGCAGCGATAACAGGGGAGAGTAATATGCCAAATGTGGGGTATAAAACCCCCGCTGCAATAGGTACACCTATCGCATTGTATATAAAGGCAAAAAAGAGATTTTGACGTATATTTTTCATCGTACCACGACTTAATTTTATAGCCCTTGCAATCCCTGTTAAATCGCCTTTAACTAGAGTAACACCTGCTGATTCCATAGCTACATCTGTTCCTGTGCCCATAGCAATACCAACATGTGCTTTTGCAAGAGCAGGGGCATCGTTAACACCATCGCCTGCCATAGCAACTATTTTTCCTTCATCTTGAAGTTGTGTTACAATTTTAGACTTCTCTTCAGGCGAGACTTCTGCTTGAACCTTATCGATTCCTAATTTAGTTGCGACTGCTTGTGCTGTTACTTTATTGTCTCCTGTTAGCATAACTACCTTTATGCCTTGGAGATGTAACGCTTTTATAGCGTTTGGTGTACTATCTTTAATAGGATCTATCACACCCACAATACCTGCGGCTTTACCATTAAGTGCAATGAGCATCACAGTTTGCCCCTCTTGTCTATATTTTTCAGCAATATTTTGCAATTTAGTTACCTCTATACCTAAGCCCTCAAGTAACTTATAATTACCAATAGCTACTTTGATATTATCTACCTCTCCTAGCACCCCTTGACCTGTAACAGATTGAAAATTTTTGGTTTTACCAAGTGTGATATCTCTTTCTTTTACCCCTTTGACAATTGCCTCAGCTAAAGGGTGTTCACTAGATTGCTCTAATGTTGCCACTACTTTTAAGAATACCTTTTCATCGATATCTTCTTCTAGTTTTACCGTTACAAGTTTGGGTTTACCCTCTGTAAGAGTTCCAGTTTTATCAACCACCAATGTATCTACTTTTTCAAGGATCTCCAATGCCTCTGCATCCTTAACGAGAACCCCAACAGATGCACCTTTTCCCATACCTACCATTATAGAGACAGGTGTAGCAAGTCCCAATGCACAAGGACAAGCTATGATAAGGACAGTTACTGCACTTACTATTGCATAAGCTAAACGGGGTTCAGGTCCCCACATATACCAAACAATAAATGCTAAAATACCCACAAGAATAACAATAGGCACAAAATATCCAGAAACAATATCTGCTAGTTTTTGGATAGGTGCACGTGAGCGTTGTGCATTAGCAACCATATTTATAATTTGAGATAATAAGGTATCCGCACCTACTTTTTCTGCTCGTATAAGTAAAGAGCCTGTAGCATTAACTGTTGCACCTATCACTTTATCACCCTCTTTTTTTGCTACAGCGATAGACTCACCTGTAACCATAGACTCATCTATATTACTCCTACCCTCGATTACTTTTGCATCTACAGGTATTTTGTCTCCAGGGCGTATACGCAATAAATCACCCACTTGAACATCTTCTAGTAAGATATCTTCTTCACTCCCATCATCTCGGACAATACGAGCGGTATTTGGTGCAAGCCCTAAAAGCATTTGTATAGCTGTATTGGTTTGAGAACGTGCACGAAGTTCAAGTACTTGTCCAAGCAAAACTAGAGTAACAATTACTGCTGCTGCTTCAAAATAGACATCTATCAAACCCCCTTGCATTTGCATTTCAGGTGGAAAAATATGGGGAAATAAAAGTGCTGCCATACTATATATCCATGCAGCTCCAACGCCTAATGCGATAAGGGTAAACATGTTGAGGTTCCATGTTTTAACTGAATTGTAGCCCTTTACAAAAAAAGGCCAACCACCCCAAAGTACTACAGGAGTAGCCAATGCAAACATAATCCATTGCACACTAGACATATCTAACCATAAAGGTAACCATGATGGCATTAAATCAGCTGTCATCGCCAAGACAAACACAGGTAAAGCAAGTACACTACTCACTTTAAAACGCTTTGTCATATCACGCAGTTCTTCATTTTCACCCTCATCAAGTTGTGCAACCATAGGTTCAAGTGCCATTCCACATTTAGGGCAAGTTCCTGGTCCAATTTGCTCTATTTCAGGGTGCATAGGGCAAGTATAGATAGCGTTTGAGTCTTCGTTTGCTGCTGTAGTAGGTGAATGATGATGCTTATGATGTTTAAGAGGCTTGCAAGATGGGCAACTCTCATCTAGATCTTTTTCCATATATGACTCAGGATTAGTATTAAACTTCTTTTGACAAGAAGTCGAACAAAAGTAATAAGTTTCATTGTTTTTTTGTATATGAAACTCTGTATCAGTTGAGATATCCATGCCACAAACGACATCTTTTACTATAATACTCATTATGCTCTCCTAGAGTTGAATTATAAGAAAAGATTATCATAAAATGGTTACTTGAACATTACTTAGGTAGGATTATTTTACTTAAATCTAGAAAAAAAGTGCTCCCTTTATTTGGTGTAGTTTTGAGAGTGATTAAAATATTTAATTCATCACATAATTTTTTTACAACATGTAAACCAATTCCAGTACCAGTATCACTCTCTTTATAATAGCGCTCAAATATTTTTTTTGGGTTTTTAATCCCCTTACCACTGTCTTTTATTGTTAAAATACTTTCATTAAGCGAAATTTTTATAAAACCATCATCTGTATTATATTGTCCAGCATTACTTACAAGGTTATCTATCACTCTTAAAAAAGCGTTTTGATTTGTAAATATTTTTACACTATTAACTTGTATATCAAACTTTAGTGTGGGAAAAAGCGTTTTAAAATAATTCACTCTACTTCTCACAATCTCTTGTAAGTTGATAGTATCGTTTTTGAGTTTACTTTGATCTAGAAAAAAGTGTAAGTTTTTTTGTAAGGAGAGAATATTTTTTATAGCATCATCACTTCTTTGTAATGCCTCATTTACACCAAACTCCCTTTTAAGAATTTTATAGTTGATATTTAGTGCAGCAAGTGGTGTGTTAAAATCATGTAGGATATCTTTTACAAACTCATCATTTAATTTCAGTGCTTTTTTGAGTGGCTTCAAGGCA
>JAMONG010000072.1 GCA_027066595.1 Sulfurovum sp. | reverse complement strand
TATAAGAAAAACCAAAGAATATTTCGATATAATATGCCTCCAAAAATCTATGCGATTTAGACTAGATAAAAGCGTTTTTAGAGCGTTATTATGTGGTGTAAGAACCCAGATTCAAGAGAGAGATCTCAATTCAAACTAACCATATGTCCATGTAAATGGAAGTGGAAATACATTAAAGGAAAAAATTTGCCTACAATTAACCAATTGATTCGTAAAGAACGTAAAAAGCAAGTGAAAAAATCAAAATCACCTGCACTCGTAAAATGTCCTCAAAGAAGAGGCGTATGTACTAGAGTTTATACAACAACTCCAAAAAAACCTAACTCAGCTTTAAGAAAAGTTGCAAAAGTTAGATTAACATCAGGATTTGAAGTAATCTCATACATCGGTGGGGAAGGTCATAACCTTCAAGAACACTCTATCGTACTAGTACGTGGGGGAAGAATTAAAGATTTACCTGGTGTAAAATATCACATTGTTCGTGGTGCACTTGATGCTTCAGGTGTTCAAGGAAGAACAGTTGCTAGATCTAAATATGGTACAAAAAAACCTAAAAAATAAGTCTTTAAAAAGAAATATTTAGCGTTTAAAGTAAAAGGTTAGTCTGGGAACAGACTTCAGACAGGTGTTGTCATATATCCTTAGGGGACAAGACTTGAGTAAATTATAATAATTGAAGGAATCTCAAATGAGAAGAAGAAAAGCTCCCGTTAGACCGGTATTGCCAGATCCAGTACACGGTTCTAAAGTATTAACAAAATTCATCAATGCAATTATGCTTGGTGGTAAAAAAAGTGTTGCGCAAAAAGTAATGTATGCTGCGTTAGAGAGAATTGAATCAAAATCTGGTGAAAAAGGTATTGAAGTATTCAACAAAGCGATGGATAATGTCAAGCCTGTAATGGAAGTAAAATCTAGAAGAGTAGGTGGGGCAACTTATCAAGTGCCAATCGAAGTAAGACCTGTAAGACAGCAATCTTTAGGAATTAGATGGATCGTTGATGCTGCTAGAAAAAGAAATGAAAGAACAATGATGGAGCGTTTATCAAATGAATTGATGGAAGCTGCAACTGAAAAAGGTTCTGCTTTCAAAAAGAAAGAAGATACTTACAAAATGGCAGAAGCTAACAAAGCATTTGCTCACTACAGATGGTAAGGAAATAAGTTATGGCAAGAACGCATAAACTTAATGATGTAAGAAACATCGGTATTGCTGCTCACATTGATGCAGGGAAAACAACAACAACAGAAAGAATTTTATTCTATACTGGTGTTGAACATAAAATTGGTGAAGTACATGATGGTGCTGCAACAATGGACTGGATGGAGCAAGAGCAAGAAAGAGGTATTACGATTACTTCTGCTGCGACTACTTGTGAGTGGAACAAAAAACAAATTAACATTATAGATACTCCGGGACACGTTGACTTCACCATTGAAGTTGAGCGTTCTATGAGAGTACTTGATGGTGCAGTATCTGTATTCTGTGCAGTTGGTGGGGTTCAACCACAATCTGAAACAGTATGGAGACAAAGAAACCGTTATGGTGTACCATCAATTGTTTTTGTAAACAAATATGATAGAACGGGTTCTGACTTTTATGAAGTTGAAAGACAAATTATTGAAAGATTGAAAGGGAATCCTGTTCCAATTCAATTACCAATCGGTGCAGAAGAAAATTTCCAAGGTGTTGTTGATCTTGTGAAAATGAAAGCTATCGTTTGGGATAAAGATGCAGAAATGGGTTCTAATTACCATGTAGAAGAAATTCCTGAAGATATGGTTGAATTATCAGAAAAATACCGTGAAAAACTTATTGAAAGTATTTCTGAAGTTGATGGTAATGAAGAACTTATGGAAAAATATATGGAAGGTGAAGACCTTACAGAAGAAGAAATAGTTGAAGGAATTAAAGCTGCTACTATCGGTATGCATATCGTTCCTATGACTGTTGGATCTGCATTCAAAAACAAAGGTGTTCAAACTTTACTGGACGCTGTTGTTGCATATCTTCCATCTCCAGTTGAAGCACCTGCGATTAAGGGTACTATGATGGAAGATGAAAATGAAGAAGTAATTGTTCCTTCAACAGATGATGGTGCATTTGCATCATTAGCATTTAAAATTATGACCGATCCATTTGTTGGTCAGTTGACATTTATTCGTGTATACCGTGGTTCTTTACAATCAGGTTCATACGTACATAACTCAACAAAAGATAAAAAAGAAAGAATTGGTCGTATCATGAAAATGCATGCGATTAAAAGAGAAGAAGTAGCTGAAATTTATGCAGGTGAAATCGGTGCGGTTGTTGGTCTTAAGAACACTACAACTGGTGATACACTTTGTGATGCTTCTGATAAAGTTGTACTTGAAAGAATGGACTTCCCAGATCCAGTTATCTCTGTTGCGGTTGAACCTAAAACAAAAGCCGATCAAGAGAAAATGGGTGTTGCCCTTGGTAAACTAGCTGCAGAAGATCCTTCTTTCCGTGTTTCTTCAGATGAAGAAACTGGTCAAACTATTATTTCAGGAATGGGTGAACTTCACCTTGAGATTCTTGTAGATAGAATGAAAAGAGAATTTAATGTTGAAGCTGACGTTGGTGCTCCACAAGTTTCTTACCGTGAAACGATTAAAGAATCTGTTGATCAAGAATACAAGTATGCTAAACAATCTGGTGGACGTGGACAATTTGGTCACGTATATCTCAAAATTGAGCCACAAGAACCAGGTTTTGGTTACGAGTTTGTTGATGCAGTTAAAGGTGGGGTAATTCCAAAAGAATTTATCAAACCTGTTGATAAAGGTATCCAAGAAGCGATGGCTAGAGGTATTCAAGCAGGTTACCCTGTTGAAGATGTTAAGGTAACTGTTTATGATGGTTCTTACCATGATGTCGATTCATCTGAAATGGCATTTAAACTTGCCGCTTCTATGGGATTCAGAGAAGGTTGTAGAAAAGCGAAGCCAATCATCTTAGAACCACTTATGAAAGTTGAAGTTGAAGTTCCTGAAGATTACATGGGAGACGTTATTGGTGATGTTGCCAAAAGACGTGGTCAAGTAACAGGAATGGATGACAGAGCAGGAAACAAAATTGTGAATGCTTTTGTACCACTTTCTGAAATGTTTGGTTACTCAACTGACCTACGTTCAATGACTCAAGGTCGTGCGACGTATGCGATGGAGTTTGACCACTATGAAGAAGTACCACAGAATGTAGCCAAGGAAATCATCGAAAAGCGTAATAGCTAATTTCGGGTTTCTTTACTATATCTTCGATTAAACGGGCTTTGTTCCGTTTAGTCACGTACCTATTGTACGCTCCCTCTCTCCACAAAACCCGTTTAGCCAAATCTACAGCAAATTAACTCCGAACTTAGCAATTACAAAAATTATAAATATTTACAATAATATTTAAAGGATAAAAATTGAAATATATCATAGACCTCATAGAAGATGTACGTGAACAGATAGGGAATCATGAAGAGTATGTGTTGACTGCTGGTTTATTGAAAGAAGATGTAAATGACAGTACAAAACTTATCTATGCAGGCGAAGCACTTTTGAATTTAGCTATTTTGAATGATGAGAAGAAACAACTTGAGTTTAAAATAGATGCTAGTGACCAAAAAGTGACTATAGGAGCACTTATTCCTTCTCTTTTGATACTTGATATGGATGCCATGATGTATGGGCTTAAAATGGATGTCAATGAACAGTATCAAGAATTGGAAATAGTAGGATTTGGTAAAAATGATGAGCAGAAGAGATATATCTTGTTTATTAAGATATAAATCTTCTTTTATCTTTTATGCGTAGATAGATTCCTTTTTAAAGGCTTGTGTTAAAAGTGCATAAAAGAGTGCTCTATATTTATTTCTATTAGAAGACCCCATCTCTTCACATACTTTTTTTATGGCTGCATCTAGTGTTGCATCATCATCTGTTAATCCAAGCTTTTTTTGTAAGAAGTTCTTTTTTACTGTTTCTAGTTCAGAAGATTGACTACATGCAATGGTCTCAGAATCTTTTTTATAAATAGATGGTCCAAGCCCCACTGTTACTTTACTAATCAAATCAGGAGAGAGTTTAAGCCCTAACTTCTTAGCCTCAGCAGTATACTGCTCAATTTTTTCATCACGTTTTCCCATTCTTTTTCCTTTAGTATAAATTTTAATACATCTTGATTATAGCCATAAATTATTTGTAGGTCAAATTTTGATTTTTAGAATACTATCTATATTCTCATAGTATAATGAAACAAATAGTATGAGGAGAGCTCGTGATAAAATATAGTTATACATTTAAAGTATTGAAGAAAGATATAGATTTTAACGGGCATGTTTCTAATATCACTTATTTAAGCTGGATGATAGATGCGGCAACAAGACACTCTAAGAGTGTTGGTTTTGGCTATGAAGAGTGCCTCAAACTTGGAGGTACTTGGGTAGCCAAATCTCATAATATAGAATACAAAAAACCCGCTTTTGAAAATGATGAACTACAAATGGAGACTTGGGTAGAAGAGATAGGGAAAATACTCTCTATCCGTCGTTATGTTCTCACTCGTCCACTTGATAATGCACTTATTTGTGAAGGAAAAACAGAGTGGGTCTTTGTAGACAGCAAAAGGTTTAGACCTATGAAAATTCCTTCAATGATTATTGAAGGATTTGAAAAAGCTCAAGCAGACTAAAACCCAGAATTTGGATCAAACCCAAAACTTGGTTCTCCAAAACTTTGCGTAGCAAAAGAGGGGTCTGTGTGACCGTATTGTAACGATTCACCACGTAACATCATGATGTCCATTTTAGGGTCTATGCCTTTTGGACAAGCGAGGGTACACTCTCCACATAAGGTACAGTCCCATACGCCATTGCTTTGAATGTTATCTATGATGGCTTTGGCATTACCTTCTCTTTTATCGGTAGCATAACGGTAGGTGCGAGTTAGGGCAAAAGGTCCTAGAAAGTCAGGCATGACTGCGTAGACTGGGCAAGCAGAGTAGCATGAGTCACAGAGTATGCAGTCTGTTTGGCGTTCGCTTTGTTTTTCATCTTTCGGTGTGAGGGAAGCTTCTGTAAAACTTTGTAGCCATGCACTGCTTTTAAGTAGTGTCTCTTTGGCTTGGTTTTTGTCTACTTTTAGGTCACGTAGCACAGGATGGTAGTTGAGTGGTTCTATGACATCGCCATCTTGCACTTTGTAGGCACAGGAGAGCTGTTCTTTGCCATTGACTCTTACTGCACAGGTACCACAGACTGAAGCACGACATCCTGCTGTAAAGGTAAGCGTTGCATCTTGTGTGGCTTTGATGTGCGTAAGGGCATGAAGTAGGGTAGTCTCTTTGTCTTCTAGCGTATAGGTTTGTGGTGTATTCGTATCAGACCTGAGTATAGATATTATCATGCTTTAGCTCCTTGTGTCTGTTCCCACTGAAAGACGATATGGTTTTTAAATTTCTCATCATCAAGCTTTTCAAAACCCTCTTTATAGTGTGCACCACGGCTCTCATCACGTGCAATGGCCGCAGAGATAATAGTAGAAGAGAGCAGTAGCACATTGACAAACTCTAAAAAGTCTGTGAGGTTTGTGTTGTTTTTAGGGCTTTTGTCTTCTATGCCCATGTGGACTAACTTCTCCTGCATAGCTATGACAGCTTCAAGTGCTTGGTTTAGCTTGGTATTGTCTCGAACGATGCCTACTTTTTCATAAAAGAGTTCTCCGAGTTTCTCTCTTTGTGTATAGAAGTTGAGTGTACTTTTTTTACTAAAAAGGTTTTCTATATAGTCTATGTCTTGTTTTTTTTGTGTCTCATCAGGCATGTTCACACTAGTCGTACTTGCATAAGTGTATGCGTGTTGCCCTGCTAGTTTTCCAAAGGTGACTATCTCCAGTAGGGAGTTGCCTCCTAGGCGGTTGGCTCCATGTACTTTGGCATTGGCACATTCACCTACGGCAAAACAGCCTTGTATGCCCTCTACTTGCATGAGGGCATTCACATCGATGCCTCCCATGGAGTAGTGTGCCACAGGTTTTATGGGTATGAGTTCTTTGGACGGGTCTACATTTTCATGAAGTTTACATAACGCTACCTCTTGAGGTAAAAGCTCCATAAGTTTCTCTTCACCTAAGTGTCGTACATCCAAAAAGACCTCTTGACCTTGTGCAAACTGTTCGAAAATGGCACGTGCTACCACGTCTCTGGGTTTTAGCTCATCGACAAATCTTTCGCCTTTGGTATTTACCAAGTACCCACCTTCACCTCTAGCACTCTCGCTTATGAGTATGCTGGAATTTTTAAGAGCTGTAGGATGAAACTGTATAAACTCCATATCACTCACTGCTCCACCTGCACGAAGTACAGTGGCTATGCCATCACCACTTGCACCATACATGTTGGTAGTAAACCCATGATAGATACCACCATACCCACCAGTCGCAACGATGACAGACTTGGCATTTATTTGCTTCACTTCCCCTGTACGGATGTCAAGAAAGGTGGCACCTTTGGCTACACCCTCTTCAAGGATGAGGCTTAGTAGGTAGTGTTCATCTAAGAAGTCTATGTGATGTTTTAAGCAAGTATCATAGAGGGTATGAAGTATCTTTAATCCTGTGTAGTCTTGTGCATAACAAGCTCTCTTGGCAGAAGCCCCACCCATTTGTCTTTGTGCAACTGTATCTGTACCTATTTTACCATTGTCAAGACGTGAAAAAGGCACACCGATACTCTCTAACCATGCGATGGCATCAGGTGCAGAGGTACACATCTGCTTTACTCTCTCTTCATCACAAAGCCCTCGTGCAGACTTGATGGTATCAGCGATGTGAGCATCAATACTGTCTTCTTCTACATTAGCAAGTGCAGCATTCATACCACCTTGTGCCATAGAAGTTTGGGAGTTTGTGGGGTAGGCTTTACCTACCACAAGTACTGAAGCCCCTACGTCTTTTGCAGAGAGGGCAGCAGTGAGTCCAGCCCCACCACTTCCGATGATGAGTACATCAATCATTAGGCATCCTTAGGATTGGTTTTTAAAAATGTTTCTATATTTTTCACTATGCCTTGAAGAAGCTTTTTTCTTGCTTCTATACTTGTCCATGCGATGTGTGGGGTGATGAGTAGTCTCTCTTTATGTTTGATATCGTTGAGTCTATTTGAATGTGCTATAGGTTCTGTCTCGAGTACATCAAGACCTGCGTAAATTTCACGTCTATCAAGCTCAAAAGCTAGGTCTGTTTCATTGACAATGCCTCCTCGTCCTAGGTTAAGTAAAATAGATTTTTCTTTGATATAAGGTAGGTTAATCTCATTGATGAGATCATAGGTTTTATCATTAAGTGGAGCATGGATAGAGATGATGTCACAATCTTTTAAGATAAACTCTAAACTTTTATGTGGGTAAGCATGGTGTAGGTTTTTTCCAGAAGTGGAGTGGTAATTTACCTCTGCACCAAAAGCTGTTGCGATGTTTGCAACTTCTCTACCTATGGCACCCATACCTATTATGCCCCATTTTTTTCCAGAGATTTCATAAAAAGGGTGAGAAACATCTGTAAAGAGTTCAGACTTTGACCAAGTGTTATTTTGTACTACTGTAGCGTAGTAAGACATTTTCTCAAGTAGATAAAGTGCCATGGTAAAGGTGTGTTGTACCACCGACTTAGTAGAATACCCTGCCACATTTTTAACCTCTATGTTTTGAAACTTTGAAGCTTCTAAGTCTACGTTGTTCATACCTGTGGCGGCGATGCAGATAAGTTTGAGCTTTTTAGTTTGTGAGAGTATGTTTGCCGAGAGTACTACTTTGTTGCTAATGACGATATCAGCATCTATAATACGCTCTAGGGTTTGCTCTTCGGAGGTCGTACTGTAAGTCGTAAGTGAGCCAAACGCTTCTAAAGAGGAGAGGTCTAGGTCGTCTCCTAAAGTCTTGGCATCTAGTAGTACAATGGTCATAGCTTTTCCTTAGTGTGTAGTATTTGTATCGGTACACTCAGGTGTCTCGACAATAGTAATGGCACACCCCTCATCAGCACTCCCCGCAGATAAGAAATCAGAAGAGAATCCACTTGTACCTAGGTCTAACCCACTACTTTGTGTAGGTAGCGGTACTGATTCTGTTACCGTTTCTTCTATCTTTTGATTGTTTTCAAAGTGTGCGATGATTTTTTTATCTCCAGTAAGCAGTGTGGTTTCGTATTTTTCTTTCATAATAAACACAGGGATACTCGTTACCCCTGCAAATTTTAAGAAGCTTCTAGCACTAGCCTCTTTCGTAGAGATAGGGGTATAGGGAATCTTATGTTCTGCTAGATAGGCTTTGACTTTTTTACAGTGAGGACAAGTATCTGACTGTATGAGGTAGTTGCCTGTCCCTGTGATAAATGCTTTGTTTTTTGTAACGGCTAAAGTGTTAAGCCCTACAAAGATAGCAAGCACCGTAGCAAGGGTAATGGCAAAGTACTTGATGTTACTTGCTAGAGCTATAAGTAGCAAAGAAGAGAAGATACCTAAACAAAAAATGCAAGGCTCAGGGTTAGCCACAAATTGGTAGCTAAGTATGGTCGCTTCAAAAGCGATGGCAGCGTAAAGTCCTATAAAAAAGAGTGACTCATAAAACTTGTTTTTCAAAGATAAAAAGCCTAAGATTATGAGTATAAATACCCCTGCTAAGCCAAAGTAGTTTAAGTACAAGGGGTTAAAGTTTAGAAGTTCTCCTGCAAGTTTACAGCCTACCTCTCCACAAAGAGAGGTATGTTGTAGTTTGAGGTACGTCTCAGTTGCAATGTATGCAAGTAATAAAAGTGGTAAAAAAACACGTGCTAATATACGCATGATTTGCTCCTTATATTTAGTTGTCTTCCATCTGAGAGACTATCTCAGTGGCTTTTGTTTTAGCTGCTTCAACATCGTCATCTAACACAAGACTCACAGCCATACGACGACCTATATGAGACTCTGGCTTTCCAAAGACTCTTACAAATGAGTTTTCAGAAAAAGCACTGTCTGGTATGGTAAGTGTAGGGGTGTGGCTCTCATTTTTAGCTTTGTATGCTCCACAAGCACCAGACCCGTATGTTGTGTATGCAAGTGGCAAGCCAAGTACGGCTCTTACATGGAGTGCAAACTGACTTTGACTCTGGGTGATGAGTGTCACCATACCTGTGTCATGTGGACGAGGACTAAGTTCGGAGAAGTAAACCTCTTCACCTTTAACGAAGAACTCCACTCCAAAGATACCTCTACCACCTAGCCCATCTGTCACCGTTTTAGCAATGTCTTTGGCTTTTTGTAGTGCTGTATCACTCATCTTCATGGGCTGCCATGAGAGAATGAAATCGCCATCTTTTTGTACATGCCCAATAGCATCACAAAATACTGTACCTGTTTCATTACGTACAGTCAGTAGGGTAATCTCATAATCAAAAGGAACAAACTCTTCTACGATAAGCTCACTCGCGTCACCACGAGCTTCTTTGGCTATTTCCCATGATTTCTCTATGTCATTAGATGTTTTAGCGATACTTTGTCCATGACCTGAAGAACTCATCACTGGTTTAATGACACAAGGGAACTTAATGCGTTCAGCAGCAGTTTTTAGTCCATCTAAAGTAGTTACAAATTCATACTTAGAAGTTTTAAGACCTAACGCTTCTGCTGCAAAGACACGAATGTTTTTACGGTTCATCGTTTTATTTACTGCTTCTGCATTAGGGATAACATAGAAACCACGTTTTTCAGCTTCAAAGAGTGCAGAGATAGAAATGGCTTCTACCTCGGGTAGAATGTATGTAGGTTTCTCTTTTTCTATCACTTCAAGAACAGCTACCTCATCTTTCATGTCGATGACGTAAGAGTTGTTAGCCACTAAGTGTGCAGGTGCATTTTCGTATTTGTCTACAGCTACTACTTCTATGCCAAGACGTTGTGCTTCTATAGCCACCTCTTTACCTAGTTCACCAGAACCAAGGAGCATGATTTTAATAGCATCTTTTTGTAGTGTTGTTGTAAATGTCATAGAGATTTCCTTTGGAAAATAATAGAGTTTATTTTAGCAAAATTTTTCAAACAACTAATTAATAAAAAGGTGAAATAATGGTATCTTTTATATCGTTTCTCCAATAATTATTCCGAAAAGTCCATCTTGTTGTGTGATACCTTTTTTAGGAAGATATATACGTGATACAAATCCATCTAAATAAAGTGCATTTTTACACCCATGTTGTTTGAAAAAGTTAGCAAAGTTATAGAAGTTTATTTTTTGAGAAGAAATGGCAAAAAGTAAGTCACCATTTGGGAGTACCCCTACACCATTTCTAATATGTACATTTTTAGAGTGAGGCATAAATTTATGGTGTATTTTATCATTTATAATCAACATCGGTCCAGACTGTGTTGCATAGTTTATATTGTTTGTATATTTGAACTTTTTGGTACTTATAACATGGGCTTTTTTATCTTTTGTTATATAAAAAATTCCATTGGGTTGCATATAAAAATTTCCGTATGCTTCCTGTGTTATGTCTATCTCTTTAATAATTTTTCCATTTTCAATGTAAAGTCCTTGAGGAGATAAACTTCTTAGGTACATTCCACCATTCATAGCAAAGGATAGATGTTTATTTTGTGATGAAATGTAATCATCAAGTGCATGAAAGTTTTTAAATATTTTACCATGAGGATTTTTATGATAAAAATGAATATTTTTAGGTGAGGTAGTGTGATATATGATATTTACTTGTTTAGAGGGTGTTTTCGCAAAAGCATAAAAAACTGTAAAAGTTATGAGTAATAATAGTAGGAGTATTTTTTTCATTAGAATACCTAAGTATGTAGATAGTTATAAAATTGATAGTAGCTTATTTGCTATGTTCTGTCAAGATGAAATGTAGTATGGATTTTTAATAAAATGTAGATTGAACTACAGAGCAAAAGCTCTGTAGTAGACTCATTAGAGTCTAGACTCGTATCTTCTGAGCATGAAGAGTTTTTTAAGAATTTTCTTGCGCGTTGCAATTTTTTCTTTTTTGTTCTTCTCAGTTTGTGTTTCAAAATGCTGACGTGCTCTTGCTTCAGTAACGATTAGGTTTCTGTCACATTGTCTTTTGAACTTTCTGTACGCATCATCAAATGAATCGCGTGAAGTTAGTTTAATTCCTGGCATAAAAAAGCACCCCCTTCCTATTGGAAATTTTCAGACTACTTTATGTGTCCGAATATCAATAAAGTGGAGAATTATATCTAAAGTTTTTGAATTTGTGATAAAATTATCTTATTAGAAGGAGTAAGTTATGCAAAAAGTCTATAAAGAGTGTTATGCTTTAGACAAGCGATGCTATGAGCAGTATGGACTCACCGAAGACATACTCATGGAGCATGCAGCTAGAGGTATGGCTGAGTATATACGTCAAAACTTTGAAAAACAGAGCATGGTTCTCATAGTCTCTGGCACGGGAAACAATGGAGCAGACGGCACAGTAGTTGCACGACAACTTCATGGAGACTACGAGGTACGACTACACTTACCTTTTGGAGTAAAGTCTGAGATGGCAAAGCTACAACTGAAACGTAGCAAAAAGTTAGGTGTAGATGTCGTAGATACCTTTGATGATGCAGATGTCATAGTAGATGCATTACTAGGTGCAGGACTAAATAAACTCTTAGAGGATGAGATGATACATATCATCCAACAACTCAACAGTTTTCAGGGATACAAAATAGCTTGTGATATACCTACAGGGGTGAGCAGTGAGGGGCATATGCCTATAGCTTTTAAGGCAGATGTGACTGTGACGATGGGAGCTAGAAAAGAGGCACTTTACTTGGATGAAAATAAAGATGCCGTGGGCAAGATAGTCTGTGTAGACTTAGGTGTGAGTAGTGTTATGTATGAAACACAAGCACAAACCTATGTACTAGAACAAAGTGATCTTGTTCTTCCCTCACGTACGAAACAAAACAGCCATAAAGGAGATTTCGGACATGCAGCAGTTTTTTGTGGAGAGAAAGAGGGGGCAGGTATCATCGCTGGGATGGCAAGTGCTAGCTTTGGAGCAGGGCTAACTACGCTTGTGGTGCATGAACAAATTTCTCCTCCACCTTATCTCATGTACTCAACTGTAGTACCTGACAATGCTTCTGCACTTGCTATAGGTATGGGGCTTGGGGGTTACTTTGAGTCTGAGTTTTTGCAAAAGTATGTACTCAACTCTCATCTACCCATAGTCCTAGATGCAGATGCATTTTTAAGTGCAGAACTATTAGCAGTTTTAGAACAAAAAGACAGAGAGATAGTCATCACCCCTCATCCAAAAGAGTTCACCATTATGTGGAAGATACTCACGGATGAGGAAATCACCGTAGCAGAAGTACAAAGTAGACGTTTTGAGATGGTACGCATGTTTAATGCTAAGTACCCACATGTCACGCTACTGCTTAAAGGTGCGAACACACTCATCATGCAAGAAGAACAGATGTACATAAACCCTCTGGGATGTTCTAAACTAAGTAAGGGTGGCAGTGGAGATGTACTTTCAGGACTCATAGTCTCACTCCTTGCACAAGGTTACACAGGAGTAGAAGCTGCCATACAAGGCTCACTTGCTTTGGTGATGGCTGCAAATAATTATAGAGGTGCAACGTATGCGATGTTGCCTACGGATATTATCAGGCAAATCTCCTTGCTTGAAGTGAATAATTAATAGTGAATAATGAATAGTTTTGGTACTATTTCGCTATGAATAAAATAGCCGTACTTTTTTCAGGTAAAGGTTCAAACTTTGCACATATTGTTAAGACTTTACACAAAAAAGAGTGTGAAGTCGTTTTTGCTCTAACGAATAACCCTGAAGCAGGGGGTATCCAGATTGCCCAAGAGCATGGCATACCTTATGCTGTGGTTGAGCCAAAATACTTTGACTCACGTGAAGACTTTGATGCAGTAATGGTAGAAACGCTTAAACGCTACAGCCCAGAACTTACAGTACTTGCAGGGTTTATGCGTATCTTAACACCTGTATTTACAGAACAAGTAAAAGCTATAAACCTACATCCCTCTTTACTCCCTAGACATAAAGGTTTATATGCCATAGAGAAATCGTATGAAGATGAGCATGATGAGGGTGGTGTGACGGTACATTATGTGAGTTCAGAGCTTGATGGTGGAGAGGTCATACTTCAAAAAACTTTGTTAAAAAAAAGTTTGAGCTTTGAAGAGTATGACCAAAAGATACGTGCCATAGAAAAAGAAGCTTTGGTTGAAGCGATAGTCAAAGTATTAAGGGAAAACAAAGATGCAAAAATACAACGATAAACAAAATGCACAAGGAATATACATTATTTTTGTGGTAGTGCAGATGATACTTTTGGCACTGATGTATACGATAGTCTATGCTTCATTTAGAGCAACACAGCTTGCAGTAGAAAAATATCAGCTGAATGAAATTATGGCATTTGCCCCAACAATTATTATCTTTATAGTAGTACCTGTACTTCTTTATAGAACAAGAAAGATATTTAAACAGGGGCGTATGATGGTGGCTGTACTTTGGATGATGGCTCTGCTTTCAGTTTTTTTAGTGGGTTTACTGATGCATGTAAGTAATATTAGCCAAATGTAGTATTAAAATCTTCCATTTTACGCTTACGATAGTAATAATATTTGATATTTCTGTAAATTAAGATAATTATTCTGTGACATTAATATGATATAATGGTGTATTATATATCATATTAAGGATTCTTATGAATATTCCTAAGCCTACTCCTACAGGAAAACAGATTAAATTAGACACTAGAAAATATATTGTTAGTAAGACAGATGATAAAGGAATAATCACATATGGAAATGATTATTTCACAAAAATTTCTGGATATAAAGAGAGTGAATTAATAGGTTCTCCACATAATATATTAAGGCATCCTGATATGCCTAAAGCAATATTTCATCTCATGTGGAAATATTTGAAAAATGGTAAAAATATTATGGCCGTAGTGAAAAACTTATCGAAAAATGGAGATTATTATTGGGTTGTAACTGATTTTAATATAAAACGTGATTTCTCAGGCGATATACGATATTTTCTTGCTTTTAGACAAGCAGCACCTAAGCAGGTAGTAACAGATATAGAGCCACTTTATGCAAAATTACTTGAGATTGAAAAAACGCATGATATGGATGCTTCCATAGCATATTTTGAAGGTTATCTTGAAGAGAGAAAAATGAGTTATGACCAATTTATAGAAGATCTTGCAAAGCCAAAAGGTCTTGCGGGAGTATTCTTTTCTAAAATGAAAAAAATATTTACTTAATCCATCGTTCTCACATCTAAAAAACTACCACTTTCATAGTTAAATAATTTTGGAAAGGTATGTAAAAGATTTTGGGCTGCTTCTTTTGCTGTTTGAATATGAGACTCTTTGAGTGTTCTTGCTGAAGGGAAAAGTATCTCATCTACCTCTTCGATGATATGTTCTACCATTTTAGTAGAGATAATGCCTGGAGCTAAAGAGCTAAAGTGTGTTTCATGTTGTTCTTTGGCATAGACTTTGAGTAGCATGTTAAGTGTTGCTTTAGAAAGAGAGTAGGCTCCCCAACCTTTAGAACCATTGATAGATGCACCAGAGCTTATGCCAACGATTTGCTTTACTATAGAGTATTGCATAAGGGTATCTATAAGTTCTTTGTTTGCCCATACGTTGACATCCATTACCTTTTTTATCTCTTCTGTCTCTATCTGTGAAAGTGTGGCTATTTCTCCTAGTACACCAGCGTTCAGTATGGCTATCTCAAAAGAGCGATTTTGGACAAACTCTTTGATGGTAGACTTTAGCATAAAGGTATTACTTAAATCATAAGGGAAAAAGAAAAAATGAGGGTTGTTTTCAAATTTCTTAGGTATCCTTTTGCCTATAGC
>JAMONG010000071.1 GCA_027066595.1 Sulfurovum sp. | reverse complement strand
TATTACCACAGAAAGATCTTTATAAACTCCCTGAAACTTAGAGATAGCCACAGCATTAATATGTGTAGGTAACAATACATCAAAGTCAACCTCAGCCACAAATGTCACAGGGATACCATACTCTTCTTGTACCGTTGGGTGAAGTTTAGAGATAAATCCACACACTTTACCATCTACAAGTATATTAGCAGATTGATACGGGTGAAGTAAACCATTTTCATACGTACAAGGCTCTAGTTCAAATGCACCGATGACTGCCCCCACTTTTTGTGTAAAGGTTGCAAAGTCAATGGCTGTAGGTTTTCCTGCATTTCTTACATTTTCACCTTCACTCTGACCAGAGAAAACAAAAGAGATCACTTCACTCTGTTCTCTTTGAGTTCCAAATACTGCACCTATCTCAAAAAGTGGTATTGACTTCTTTGTGTAACTCACATTACGTTTTACCGCATTCAGTAAATTTACCAACACCGTAGAACGTAAAGTATTAAGCTCTTCTGCTATAGGGTTTGCAAGCTCTAGTGCTTCATCTGTCACAGGAAAACCATACTTCTCTAAAAGGGTTTTGTCTGAAAAGACATAAGAAACATTTTCATAATACCCTGCACCCACTGCACGGTTTTTAAACTCTTTTTTGGCTTTATATCTCTCTGTCGTATCATTTAGACGTGCTTGTTCAGCAAAGACAAATGGCTTTGCCTCGATGTTATTGATCCCGATGATACGTACTATCTCTTCAGCCACATCTTGTATATGCTTTATATCATGTCTAAAGAGAGGCACTACGACTGCCACCGTATCTTCACCCATCTTAGAAATTTCAAATCCAAGTTTTTTGAGTATCGTCACGATACGTGTAAGTTCAACATCCATACCGATGATAGAAGAAATCTCTTTTGCATCTACAATAACTGTTTCATTTTCTCTCTCAACATTCACATTTAATGAACCTTCATAACAAGAAATATCGGTATACATATCCATCAAAGAACCTAACATCGCTAGACCAAATTCTAACTCTGGATTAGAACCACGTGATGTTTTATAGTACAAGTCATCTGTTTCTAATTTAGCCACAGACACTGCTTCTACTAAAGTATCAGGATTTATATAACTCGCTTCTATTAAAAGTTCTTTTGTATTGTCATTAGCAAGACTTTCATCATTTTGTTGAACTCCAACAACAGAACATACTTTACCATTGGATACAATCTCGATGATACCTTGGGTTTTAGCACTAGGAGTAACCACCACTTTATTCTCTTCATTGCGAAACAGACTGCTATCATAAGCACGTAAAATCACACCTGTAGCATGTCTTGCATAAGCTAAAAGGGAAGCTAGTTTACCTTCAGTATCTACACTAACCATAGCCAAACGTAAAGTCACAAGAAAACTTGTACGTATTTCATCAATAGTGGCTAATTTATAATATAAATCTGCATCCATTACACCTTCAGTATAAATCACTGCTTCTCTTGCAATCCCTAATTTTATTTTCTCTTCTTGCTTATACTCAAAAGGTTTCATCTCAATGTCTAGTGCCGAAGACAAGTCTCTTGCCACACCATACACGGAGAGACAATCCCCACGGTTAGCAGTGAGTTCAAGTTCTATAATCGTATCTGCCACTTTTTCATAAGTACCAAATTCACGTCCTACTACAAGCTCACCGATACTCTCATCAAGTATCATAATCCCCTTACCCATATCTGGAAGTCCAAGTTCAGAAGATGCACACACCATCCCCTCGGACTCCACACCACGAAGTTTGGCATGTTTGATTTCAAAATTCCCAGGAAGCACTGCCCCTATGGTAGCTACTGCCACATACTCAGCGTCCACTACATTGGCAGCACCACAGACTATTTGTCTCGTTCCTGAACCTACATCTATCTGACAAACATTTAGTTTATCTGCATCAGGGTGTTTTTCTACAGAGAGTATCTTTCCAACAACCACTTTTTCAGCAATTTCAATTTGATTAATACTATCAACTTCAAGCCCAATGCTGTTAAAAGTCTCATAAAGCTTCTCATTAGACACAGAACTAAGGTCTATAAATTCCTGTAACCAAGATCTTGTAATTATCATCTAAATTGCTCCAATAGTCTTATATCTCCCTCAAACAGACTTCTTAAGTCTGGTATCTTGTGCATTAACATCGCAAAACGTTCTACCCCTAAACCAAAGGCATAGCCACTCACATCTTCATAGCCTACAGCTTTAAAGACGTTCGGGTCAACTATCCCACAACCTAGCACTTCTAGCCAACCTGTATGAGAACAGATACGACATCCTTTCCCCTCACAGAAGATACAAGATATATCTACCTCAGCAGACGGCTCGGTAAACGGGAAAAATGAAGGTCTAAAACGTACCTCAACATCTCCAAACATATATTGTAAGAAATCAGTAAGTATCGCCTTAAGGTTTGCAAAACTCACTTTACCTTTAGCATCTACCACTAGACCTTCTACTTGGTGAAACATCGGTGTATGCGTTACATCAAAATCGCGTCTAAACACAGTTCCTGGGGCTATCATACGTATAGGAGGCTTCGTCTCTAACATCGTACGTATCTGTACTGGAGAGGTATGCGTTCTAAGTAAACCACCATCTTTAAAATAAAAAGTATCTTGCATGTCACGTGCAGGGTGGTACTTAGGTAAGTTCAACGCTTCAAAGTTATGAAAGTCATCTTCAACCATAGGGCCAGACTCTACAGCAAAGTTCAATGCCACAAAGTAGTCGATGATTTTATCCATCGTTTCCATCACAGGATGAAGTGCACCTTTTTGTGCAAGCGTGCCATACAAAGAAACATCTATAGCCTCAGACTTGAGGACTCTTTCAATCTCTTCAGATTTAAGTACTTCATAACGTGCATCAAAACTTGCTTGAAGTGCAGCTTTGTTTTCATTCAGACCTTGTGCAAAAGCTTTTTTCTCTGGACCAGGTACATCTTTCATCTTAGCAAACTCAGCTGCTAAAACACCCTTCTTTCCAAAAAGTTCTACACGTACTTTTTCCAGTGTCTCAAGACTATCAGCCTGAATAATTTTATCTTCTAATTCTTTCATTGTATTCCATATAGTTCTGTAGTAAGTATCGTGATTTTATCTAAAAATTCATAATAAGGGGATTTAACCACTCGTTTATAGATATTTCCATGCGTAGGTGCGACCATGTCGCACGTCAAATCTCAATGTATATTTAGAGGGAATTTTATATTTTATATAACATCAAAGATACTCTTATCGTGTGACATGGTCACACCTACAT
>JAMONG010000070.1 GCA_027066595.1 Sulfurovum sp. | reverse complement strand
TATATTGGTTAACATAATATAAATTCTATTAAAAAAGTGACTCCCTTCTTCTTTGTGTGATTATGCATATAAAAAACGATTTTTAAAAAGTAGAAAATATGGTTTTGGGAGTTTGAGCATTATTTGACATTTTCTGATTGGGTAAAATAATAAGATTCAAAGATTCACAATCTTTGGTTTTATCTATATTCAAATTATCTATACACTTTTTCTAAAAAAACAATTTATTTTTATCTATCGTATTTTGTTGTTGTTTACTAGGATGAAAAAATAACTAGTATTTTGAGTTCGTAGATGATGTAGAAAACATAAGAGATGAATACAATAATTACAACTTCTTTCCTTTGATTTTAAAATGACCTCTATTTAGAGTTTAGTAAAGATTAATAAGTCAAAAATTAATATTATTTAGTATTTTAATGACCTCTTGCACTTGTATAGCACAAACATAAGTATGCCAATAAACATAAAACCCACTATGGACGCTATATAGGGCACTAGAGTGTATTATATGAACAAGTGTTCTTTACGGAGAGAGACTATATCTAATTAAATGAACACTTGTTCTTATTGTTGCTATTACTATTTAATAATAAAGAACAAGTGTTCATAAATTAAAGAAGCCCTCTCTTGACATATGAACATTTGTTCACTATAATATCACCAAAGGAGCATCTATGAACGAGCAGAGCGTCACTTCCCTACCTACTAAAGGAAGTAAAACCAAAGAGAAGATACTTAAAGTTTCACTCAAACTCTTTTCTACTAAAGGCTATAAGGCTACAACTGTAAGAGACATAGCAGGAGCTATGGGAGTCAAGCAAAGTGCACTCTATAACCACTTTAAGAACAAAGATGAGATACTAGAAACCCTTATAAGCAACCTTACCTCCTCAGCCATAGTAACGTTGTTTGATGGCAAAGATGCACAGGAGCTTCATAAACAAGGAAAAGCTCTTTTGGCAAGTATCGCTACTACATTCAAGCTTATAGGCTTTGATGGGCAAAATGAGGCACTCTACAAGCTACTTATGCAGGAGATCTTCCGTAATGAGCGTATACGTGAGATATATAACGAGCATTTTTATCAAGAAAATGTAAAAAAACTCTCTGGTATCTTCTTTGGGATGATGCAAAATGAGCAGATAAAGTCCTCTGATCCACTTTTACTTGCAAATGAGTTCTTTTCACCCCTCTTTTTCTATCAAATGCAGGTAACTTTGCTAAAATTAGACAAAAAGTCCACCTCTTCTGTGGTTTCATTGTTCGAAAAGCATGTAGATTACTTTTGGGACAATATAAAAATAGAGAAGCAAGAGACGCTATTTTAGTATCATGCTAAATAATATTAAAATAGACAAGAATTAAAATTAAATAATATGGAGAATGGTATGTCTGAAAAGAAAGATTTGTTTGCCAATAAGTCAAAAACATGGGATACAGAGTCAGGATCAGCACAAACAGCAAAAGCTATCGCTGATTTAATAGTAAAAAATATAAAACCAAATAACACGATGGAAGTGATGGATTTTGGTGCAGGCACAGGACTTTTGGCTTACTTTGTTGCACCTCATATTAAAAAAGTAGTAGCAGTTGATAACTCCCCTGCTATGCTTTCAGAGTTGAAAAATAAAGACTTTCCCTCCCAAATAGAAGTAATAGAAAAAGATTTGAGCATTGACAGTATAGACAGAAGCTTTGATGGTATCATCTCTTCAATGACAATTCATCACTTGGAAGATACAAAAGCTTTATTTAGTAAGTTTTACACGATGTTAAATGATGGTGGTTTTATAGCCATTGCCGATTTAGATACAGAAGATGGTAGTTTTCACTCTGACAATACAGGTGTATTTCATCATGGTTTTGACAGAGAGGCACTTCAGCGTATTGTAGAAGAAGTAGGGTTTAAAGATGTGAAGTTTGAAACAGTTAGTACTATCAACAAGCCACAACGTACCTTTAGCATCTTTCTTCTTACGGCGGTGAAATGATGAAGTATCTATGGTTAAGTCTATTTTTTGTTGTACTGCTATGGTCTGGGGTAAATCCTAAAGACCAATTTACATGGTTTTTAGAGGTTGCACCTGCACTTATTGGGGTTGTGCTTATCGTTGTGACGTACAAAAAATTTCCACTCACACCCCTACTTTATACGCTTATACTTATACATATGATTATATTGATGGTGGGTGGACACTATACCTATGCAGAAGTACCCCTTTTTGATACCATTAAAGAGATATTTAACCAAACACGTAATAACTACGATAAAGTAGGACACCTTGCACAAGGGTTTGTTCCTGCCATACTAGCAAGAGAGATACTCATACGTAAAGAGGTCGTCTCTGGTTCTAAACTATGGTTAAATTACATAATCTTGAGTATTATCTTGGCATTTTCTGCATTTTATGAGCTTGTAGAGTGGTGGGTGGCACTGGCTTCGGGTGAAGATGCTGAGGCATTTTTGGGTACACAAGGGTATGTGTGGGATACACAGTCCGATATGGGATGGGCACTTATGGGAGGTATACTTGCCTTAGTACTTCTAAGCCGTCTACACGATAGACAGCTTAGTAGAGTCTAGTATTTAGTGTTGAGCAGAGATTTCAGAGATAAGTACACCTTTGAAGTCTCCAAGTTTAACTTCTGATTTATCATCATGGCAATTTAGCCATTCACTATCGATAACCACTGGTTTATAGACACGTGTGGTGTTCCCTACTTTTGCTGAACTCATTAGCATCGCTCCAGCAGTTTTTTCTTTTATGTCTTTAGCATATTTGTTCATGACTTCTAAATCAGTTTTATTTGTGACATCTCCTCCATCTAAAGTAGAGATACTCATTTTTACATACGCTGGAAGTTCACTATTCATCTTTTTCATTATGCCATTGGCTGCAGTGATGCAGATATCCATAGTAGACATACCTTGTGCATTTTCTTGCATTTTTGTCTCTTGAACTTTTTCTGTGAGTTTGTCTTTAAGTGCTACGTCAAGTAGTTGAACGGCTACAAGACCTTCTTGTGTTGCTGAGATTTTATGTGCATTTGAAGCATAAAGGCTTCCTGTTAGTAAAAGTGCTGCTGTTAAAAGTGAAAGTTTCAAGATAATCCTTGTTGAATATTATTTATTCTTAGATTATAAGGGTTTAAAGCTTAACCTATCTTTGTGGCGGTGAGAAATAGGTATTGTTTACCCGTCACCGTGACCCTAAACTTCTTTTGTTGGAGGTATTTTTTACAAAATATAATGTCATTGAGGACTAAGGACATTTCGCTCATAGCATAGTTAGGTGCTTT
>JAMONG010000069.1 GCA_027066595.1 Sulfurovum sp. | reverse complement strand
TGTGTAAAATGACCTGTCTGATTGTGTGGCTAGGTTCCAAATCTTTAAATGTATTCTAGGGTCTGTACCTGTGCCATTTGCCCCATTCATTTGTAAAAAAGAGACTTTAGCGTCCAAGCTATTTAAATCTATTTGATCCATGTTAAAAGCAAACCAACCATCAATAGAAAGTGCTAAATTTCCAGCACTTCCATAGCCATCATCACGAAATTTTTTCATGGCATCAAAGGCTTGTCCACCACCTAAAGAGTGCCCTAAAATGGCAAGTTTGGAGACAGTTAATCCATGTGTAACTTTCACTTCATTTAGAGCAATCTCAAGTTTTTGCGTAACATACCAACTCTCATAAGAGTTTGCATCGACACCGATGACGTAGTACCCCTTACTTGCCATAAACTGCATGATGCCACTATAGCTTTCTATCGTAGCAGAACCTCCACCTTTTATGAACATCACCACAGGCATGTCTGCACTTATGCCATTTTTTGGGTAGTATGCAATGTATTTATTATCACCTGCTATACCGTTATCATAGAATTTTGGTACATAGGTACCTAAATCAGCATATCCATTAGATGTTTCTACCAAAATATTGACGGTAACTACCGATGAAGTATGCACACCATCACTCACCGTAAAACTAAAGCTATCGGTTCCACTATATCCTGCTGTTGGTGTGTAGGTCAAATGTGGCACAGTACCACTCAATACACCATACGTTGGTTGAGTCATAAGAGTATAGCTGATGGCACTGTCATTGTCACTTCCTGTAAGGGTAATGGCATATCCTGTACTATCTTGTGTAAGCGTAATGCTTTGAGAGTATGCAGTGGGTCTATCTATGCTATCTTCTATACCATCGTTATCTTGGTCAGGTAAGGTTGTACTATAGGGTACAAAAGTAACTATCTCACCCATGGTGATAGGTGCCCATCCACTTCTTACGACATTTCCTGCACTAAGAAAAACACTTAAAATTACGAGTAAACTTATATGTATCATACTATTTTTCATGCTCTTACCTCCTAAGGTACTATTTCGATTTTGGGGCTTTATCTATCTCCTGCACCGACTTTTCAAGCTCTGCTAAAAAACCTTCTATTTTCTTACCAAAACTCTCTACAAAGTTTTTGGTTTGGTTAAGGTCTATATTGATATTCTCTTTGTCTATCTTAATACCCACATTTTCTGCCATATCTACTTTACCCTCAGAGATGTCTTTTTGAATCTCCTCAGCTTTACTTTCAAAGGTCTCTTTGAGTGCATTAAAAAATGCTTTGGTTTGTGTGAGGTCGATATTGAGTTTACCGTCCCCTACTTCTACACCAAGTTTATCGAAGAGGTCTGCATTTTTTTGCTTTGCCATATCTATCCTTTTATAGCCAGAATATTCTATTGTATCTAAAAAGTGTAAGATTACAAAAAAATAAATCTATAGATTCACATAACATTCATATACCTCAGTTAAAATAGTTGCCATCACAAGGATATATTATGAAATACTTCAAGAACATACTACTTACCATAACACTTGCTTTTGTATTTAATGGATGTGGCGTCATGGCTACATTAGTCATGACACCCAACACAGATAAAATGAATGATTACAATGTATCCTCAACAAATCAAGCCCTACTTAAACCCCTATCAAAGCATGCCTATAAAGTAAATGTAGGAGAATTTATAGATACTACAGATACAAACAATACACTCAAATGTAGAATCATGAATGCCGTCACCCCTCCAAAAGATAAAACCTATGCATCCTATATGCAAGAAGCATTTATTAAAGAATTATCCGCATCAAATCTCTATAGTAGAAAGTCTGATATTAGTATTTATGCGAAGATACATGAGATATATGGCAGTACAACCTACGGAGATGCTTACTGGTCATTTGACATCACACTCATCTCTTCAAACCAAGAAAGTTATCATCTCATCTCTAAATATGAGTACCCATCAAGTCTCTCTGCTGCTTATGCCTGTACAGAGATGTGTGAGACATTTCCTCTTGCCTTACAAAAGCTAATACATGATGCCATTAAGGACCCAAAATTTAAAAAATTACTACAAAAAAGCAAGTAACGATGCTGTTACTGCTACGTTAAGAGACTCAACACCTCTTTGCATCGGTATGGCTATACTTTCATTACACACAGACTCTACGGCTTTACTTACACCTTCACTCTCGTTACCTAAAACAAAAATGGTTTTGTCACTGTAGTCTTGTTCTTTATAACTCGCCTTTGCATGTGAAGAGAGTGTATAGACATCTGCACCTTCATCTTTAAAAGAAGCCAATGTCTCTTTGAGATTAGATGTTTTAATAATAGGCATTTTAAAGATAGTACCAACACTGGCTTTAATTACCAATGGGCTTATCTGTGCAGCACCTTTTGTGGGTAAAAGTATGGCATCTATGTTACCAGCCGCACAAGAACGTATAATCATCCCTAGGTTTTGAGGATTAGTCACCCCATCAAGTGCGATGATACGGTAGCCATCATGTGTATCTTTAAAGTACTGCTCATCTCCAAAGTGTTCTAACACAATGTCTAGTGCCACGCCTTGGTCTTGTTTTGCATTTTTAGAGATACGTGAGAGTGACTGCTTGTCATGGTATTTAACCTCTATGTCTCTACGTGCAGCTATAGCTTTCATGTCTTCAAGCACTTGTGCATCTTTGTTAGACTTAGAGAGGTGAAGTTTATGAATGGTGACTGCATCATCTTCTAGTGCTTCTATGACTGCGTTGCGTCCGTAAATTGTGAGTACTTTATCGAAAAATGCTTTTTTCTGTAGGTATTCTGGTGAGTCTTGCATAGTAAAGCCTTATGTTTTTTGTATTTTATCATCTTTACTTGTTACAATACACTATGTTAAAACTTTTCTTTAAGACTTCACTGCTTTTACTCATACTTTTAACAGGCACACTTCTCTACCAAAAAAATACCTATGCCTACCATACACTTACACATGTCAACCCTATACCTCATACCCAAACACTCATCGCTGAAGAGCACTACGCAGATGCATATGACTATTTAAACTACTTTATGGACTTTAAATATATGCACAAGAACAAAGAAGCACAACAGCTACTCGACCAAATAATAGAAAAACGCTCTAGCCTCTCCTACAAATCAGAGAAAATAGCTGAGGGCATACGCACAGGCACATCAGATGAACTCTCAGGACAACTCTCTGCCATAGGTTCAGACTTTTTTCTTATAGGTGACATACGTGATTTGGCATTAGAAGGTACACATTATTTCAACGATGAAGAGGTGGACAATGTCTTA
>JAMONG010000068.1 GCA_027066595.1 Sulfurovum sp. | reverse complement strand
AACGAGGCATAGGGATGAGTAAACAACGTATCGTTATAAAAGTTGGTTCTCATGTCTTAACCCAAGAGGGTGCTATAGCGAAAATACGTATGTTTGCTCTAGTAGAACTCATCGCAGTACTTAAAACATATCATTATGAGGTGATACTTGTAAGTTCTGGTGCAGTAGCAGCTGGGTTTACACAACTTGCTTTAGACAGAAGTAAGATTGCCAACAAACAGGCACTAGCAGCCATAGGTCAACCTCTGCTACTTAGTATGTATCAAGAGAAATTTGCCAAGTTTGATTTGCTCTGTTCTCAGGTACTACTCTATGCCGAGGTATTTGAATCTAAAGAACACATCGAACATGCTAAAAATGCCATAGATACATTGCTACAAAATAATGTAGTCCCCATCATCAACGAAAATGACACAGTGAGTATTGAAGAGCTAGTTTTTGGAGACAATGACAGACTCTCAGCCCATGTAGCACACCATTTTGATGCAAAACTCCTTGTGATACTCTCAGATATAGATGCGTTTTACGACAAAGACCCTAACAGATATAACGATGCCAAACGCCGTGCAGTAGTCACAAGCATCTCTAAAGAAGAACTAGAAGCAGAACACACCCCTAACAACGAATTTGCCACAGGGGGCATCGTAACGAAACTTCAATCAGCAGACTTTCTTATGAAACATGGAAAAGAGATGTTTTTAGCAAGTGGGTTTGACCTAAGTGATGTGAAGTCTTTGCTTGTAGATGGTGAGCATGTTGGTGGGACGCTTTTTAAAAGAAGATAAATTATGAAAAAATTATTAGTTTTAGATTTAGATGAAACATTAATCCGAGCTACAAAAACAGTAACTGCTTCATATGATTTTAAAATAGGTGATTTTTTTGTAAATAGAAGAAGTTATCTAAATGAATTCTTAACTTTTTGTAATGACAATTTTGAACTTGTAGTATGGACATCTTCTACTAAAAATTATGCAGAAGAAATTGTTCATAATATTTTTTTTAATATTAATATATCATTTTTATTGACAAGGGAAGATTGTGTACAATTTCGAGATCTAAATAAGGATGAAATAATTTGGATAAAAGATTTAAAAAAATTAAAAAGAAAAGGTTATTGTTTAGATAATATACTTGTAGTAGACGATTCTCCAGAGAAATTACAAAGAAACTATGGAAATTTAATACGAGTAAAACCATTTTTTGGTGAAGAAGATAATGAACTCTTTTTATTAAAAAAATATTTAAAAATTCTAGAAAAAAAAGAAAATTTTAGAAAAATTGATAAGCGTAATTGGAAACATACAATATCTTGACAAACTATAACACTATCTGTTATACTGTAATATGATAAAAAGTTTTGCAGATAAAGAGACTGAACGCTTTTACACAACAGCTAAAAGTAAAAAAATACCTTCTACTATACATAAAGTAGCACTAAGAAAGTTAGACTACCTCAATGCTGCATATGTATTAGATGACTTACGTGTGCCTCCAGCTAACAGATTTGAAGCACTGGAACGAGAGTTAAAAGGTAAGTACTCTATTCGCATTAATAAACAATACCGCATCGTATTTGCTTTTGAAAATGGCAATGCGTATGATGTAGTGATTACAGATTACCATTAGGAGTAAACATGACAGAATTAAAAAGACAACCCACCCATGTAGGAGAAGTACTCAAAGAGGAGTTTTTAGTTCCTCTTGGACTTACACAGAGTTATTTGGCAAAGGCATTGCATACCTCGTTTCGTGCTATCAATGAACTGGTCAATGAAAAGAGAGGTATGACTACAGAGATGGCATTGAAGTTAGCGAAATATTTTGGTACTTCTCCACAATTGTGGCTAAATCTACAAAATCAGTATGACCTGTATAAAGTAAGTCATAAAAAGAAGAATGAATTAGATGAGATAGAAGTAGGACATTTCGAAATAGTATGAATAAAAAAAATAAAATAGTCTACATGGGTACACCCCATTATGCAAAAGAGATATTGGAGAGCCTGATACAAGCAGATGATATGGAAGTATCACTCGTTTTAACTCAACCAGATAGACCTGTAGGGCGTAAAAAGGTTTTGACACCTCCTCCTGTGAAAGTGTTGGCAGAAGAACATGGCATAGAAGTTTTACAGCCAAATCGTCTTGTTGATGAAGGTATGTTTGAAGCGATAAAAGAGGCTAACCCTGACTATATCATAGTGGCGGCTTTTGGACAGATATTACCTAGAAATATACTAGATATTGCTCCGTGTATTAACCTACATGCTTCTCTTTTACCACAGTATAGAGGTGCATCACCTGTACAGCAGTCATTACTTAACGGTGATGAAAAGTCTGGTGTAACATCTATGCTGATGGAAGAGGGGCTAGATACTGGAGATATTTTGGAGATGGCAGAGTTTGTTATTCCTGAAGACATGAGACTTCATGCTTTAATGCAACAACTCACTGTTGATGCATGTGAACTCACTTTAAGTACTGTGCGTAATTTTAAAAATATTACCCCGCAAAAGCAAAATGAAGCAGAGGCAACACTTTGCAAGAAGATTAAAAAAGCAGATGGACAGATAGACTTTGACGATGCAGTGAGCATTTACAATAAATATAGAGCTTTTGAAGGTTGGCCAGGTATCTTTACAGGTAATGGTATGAAATTTGAGGGTGTAGAACTTGTAGATAAAGATGTTAAACATACAGCATATGAGATACTTAGCTTTGAGGATGACAGTGTCGTAGTGGGGTGCAGTAAAGGGGCATTAAAAATCGCTACATTTCAACCTGCATCTAAAAAACCAATGTCTTCAAAGGCATACTGTGTAGGACGAGGGCTTAAAGTTGGAAATAAAATCATTTAAAACACTTCCTTCAACACAGAAATATGTCATACAACAATTAAAAGATAAAAAACTTTTTGCACCTATCGCTATTATCGTAGAAGAACAGAGTGCTGGAGTAGGCAGTCGGGACAATGACTGGAGTGGGGGTAAGGGAAACTTTTTTGCCTCTATCGCCATCCATTTAGAGAGTTTACCTAAAGATTTGGCTTTAAGTTCTGCTTCTATCTATTTTTCATATATTATGAAGCAAACACTTTTAGAACTTGGTGAAAAACTTTGGTTAAAATGGCCAAATGATTTCTATAAAAATGATGAAAAAGTGGGTGGAACTATCACTCAAAAAGTGAATGATGTTTTAGTATGTGGAATTGGGATAAATTTGAAAAAATCTCAAAATGGCTACACTGCCTTGCAGAGCGATATTACACCTGAATTATTGCTAGAAAAGTACCTACATGCACTTGAAAAGTTTCCTAAATGGAAGCATGTTTTTAGTGAATTTGAGGTAGAATTTGAGTTAAGTAGAAAGTTTTCAGTTCATATTGAAAACTATCAAACGAGCCTAGGGGACGCACAGTTGTGTAATGATGGTTCATTAATAATCGGAGGAAAAAAGGTGTATAGTTTACGATGAGTGAGGTAATTAGCATAGCCAACCAAAAAGGTGGCGTAGGAAAAACAACAACAGCAGTAAACTTAGCAGCATCTTTGGCTGAAAAAGGCTTAAAAGTACTTCTTTTAGACATTGATCCTCAGTCTAATGCAACGACCTCTTTGGGGTTTTCTAGAGGTGATTATGAATTTAATATTTACCATGTACTTATAGGTTCTAAGAAACTCTCAGAAGTAGTCTTGAAAACGTCTATAGATAACCTCTCTTTAGCACCTTCCAACATTGGACTTGTAGGGATTGAAAAAGAGTTTTACAATCCTAAAAAGAAAAATAGAGAACTTGTGTTAAAAGAGAAACTTAAAGAGGTTTCTAAGAAATTTGATTTTGTGATTATTGATTCTCCACCAGCACTTGGTCCTATTACTATTAACGCATTGAGTGCTTCAGATTCTGTGATTATTCCTATACAATGTGAGTTTTTTGCCTTAGAAGGGTTGGCACAGTTGCTTAACACAGTCTCTTTACTTAAAAAGACTATTAATCCAAAACTTAAAATAAAAGGTTTCCTTCCTACGATGTATTCAGGACAAAACAACCTTTCTAAGCAAGTACTAGCAGATTTAACACATCACTTTAAAGATAAACTGTTTCATATTAAAAAGAATTCAAAAGAGTGTATCGTAGTACCACGTAATGTAAAAATAGCAGAAAGCCCAAGTTTTGGTAAGCCTGTGACTACGTATGCCTCTAGTTCTAAAGGTTCAGTCGCCTATAGAGACTTAGCTACAGTAATAGCAAGAGGTTAAGATGGCATTAGGTAGGGGACTAGGAGACATACTTTCAGAAGTAGAAGAAGCATATGAAAAAGACCTCTCTGAGTTAGATAGTTTTGAACTTGAAGCACAAGGTGCTAGGGTTGAAGCGTTAGATGTTGATGCTATTACCCCAAACCCCTTTCAGCCACGTAAACATTTTGATGAACAAGCACTAAAAGAACTTAGTGAATCGATAGCAGAACATGGACTCCTTCAGCCCATAGTGGTGATAGAAAAAGAAGAGGGTTATCTGCTTATCGCAGGTGAGCGTCGTCTTCGTGCACATAAACTTGCAAAACTTTCCACTGTTAAAGCAATCATCGCAGACGCAGACATCGATGATATTAAGCTTCGTGAGTTAGCCCTTTTAGAGAACATTCAAAGAGAAAATCTGAATGCTATAGAGCTTGCAAATTCTTATGCTGAACTCATAGAAGTACATGAAATAACCCATGACAATCTCTCTTCTATTGTGCACAAAAGCCGTTCACAAATCACCAATACTATGCGTCTTTTATCTTTAAGTAAGTATGCACAAGAGCAGTTAATTTTAGGAAAAATTTCACAAGGACATGCAAAGGTACTTGTGGGGTTGGATGATAAAAAGCAAAAAGTGATAATAGACTCTGTGATTGGGCAAAAATTGAGTGTACGTGAGACTGAAAATATGGTGAAAACCCATAAAGAAAACCCTAGTAAAAACAAAGAGACAAAAATAGTCAAAAATCTTACTAAAAATTATGTCACAGAAATAGAAACTTTACTTCCTTTTACACATAAAATAAAAGCTAAAAGTATTGAAATCAATTTTACTGATGAAAAAGAACTACAAAACTTTCTAACATTCCTGAAAAAACTCTAAACTTTAACCGACATCTCATCTCTATAATGCTAAAATTACGCGAAATTACATGAGGAGTTTTAATGCTTGACATACATTTACCATTGATGTTATTCGTTCTTGCTTTGTTTCTAACCCTACTTGTTCTTTTAAATAATATGCTATTTCAACCATTGGTTAAATTTATGGATGATAGAGATGCCTCAATAGCAAAAGATTTAGAAGCAGCAAAGAGTTTTAGTGGCAACACAGACGAGTTGAATGCAAAGGCAGATGAAATTATTAGCAATGCTAAAAATGAAGCTGCGTCAATCAGACAGAAAGCAAGCGATGATGAAAAAACATTGGCTGCATCTAAAGTTGAGACCAAACAGAATGAACTAGAAACTGAATACAACACGTTCGTAGAAAAGCTTAACTCTGACAAAGAGAACCTAAAAAATGCTCTTCTTTCACAAATGCCTCTTTTTAAAGAGAGCCTCAAAGCTAAATTTAGCAAACTATAAGAAAGGGATAAAATATGAAAAAAATTATACTATTGTCTTTACTTGTAGTACCTGCAGTACTTTTAGCAAGTGGTAGTGCAAGTGGAGAAGAGACACGTTACTTTATGCAAACAGGTAGAGAGTACGACTTTTTACCTAGAGTGGTTAACTTTGTTATTTTTATATCTTTGCTTTACTATCTATTGGCAAATCCTATTAAAGATTTCTTTACAGGAAGAACCGCAGGTATTGCTAAACAGCTTAACGAGATAGAAGAAAAACTTCAAGCGGCTAAAGATGAAAAAAAAGAGGCTCAAGCACGTTTAGTCACTAGTGAAAAGAAAGCGGAAGAGATACTTGCAGATGCAAAAGCAGAAGCAGTACTCTTAGCAGAAAAGATTGCTACAGCTAATGTGAATGAACTTGCTCTTCTTGAAAAACAACTTGAAGAAAAAATTTCTTTAGAAGAACGTAAATCAGCAAGAGAAGCTATCGACGAAGTATTGAGTGAAAACATTACTATTGAAGATATCAACCTTGATGAGACTAAAGTAATTGAAATCATTTCTAAAAAAGTTGAACATGGGAAGGTGGCGTAATGGAAGAATTAATTGCTAAACGTTATGCAAGTGCACTCTCTTCTGTTGCAAAAGATTTACCTGCTATTTTAGATGTACTTAATGTACTCACTGAAGTAACGAGTTCATCAGAAGTAAAGTCAGCATTAACATCTCCTATCATCGCAAGTGAAAAGAAAACAGAAATGATTCTTTCTACTTTAGGTGAAGGTGCAGATGGTTCACTTGTAAACTTTATTAAAATTTTAGGTGAAAACAATAGATTGGATTTAATACCAGCTATTGCAAAAGTACTTAACGCAGATCAACAACGTGTTGCAAATGAGTATGAAGGTGTACTAAAAAGTGCATCTCCACTTGATGCAAAAGCATTGGAAGATTTAGAAAAGACACTTAAAAAGTATACAGGTTCAACGATTAAATTGACACAAGAAAAAACGGATCTTGAAGGGTTACGTGTTTCAGTTGATGATTTAGGTATAGAGGTAAACTTCTCTAAGCAGAGAGTTAAAGAACAACTAATTGATTTCATTAAGAAATCACTATAGTTAGTAAACAGTAAAGGAGTAGCAGTGGCAAATAAATTGCAAGCAGATGAAATCTCTTCGATCATTAAAGAGAGAATTGAAAATTTTGAAATTGATGTAGATATTAATGAAGTAGGTAAAGTAGTAGGTATCGCTGATGGTATTACAACAGTATATGGTCTTAACAACGTTATGGCTGGAGAAGTTGTAGAATTCGATAATGGTGCTAAAGGACTTGTATTAAACCTTGAGGAAGCAAACGTAGGTGTTGTTGTTCTTGGATCAAGTACAGGAATCAAAGAAGGTATGATCGTAAAAAGAGCGGGCGAACTTCTTAAAACTCCAGTGGGTGATGCAGTTATCGGTAGAGTGGTTAACTCACTTGGTGAACCTGTAGATGGAAAAGGTACAATCGAAGCAACTGAGCATAGATTTATCGAAGAAAAAGCACCAGGGATTATGGCTAGAAAGTCAGTACATGAGCCACTTCAAACTGGTATTAAAGCGATTGATGCACTTGTTCCTGTTGGACGTGGGCAAAGAGAACTTATCATTGGTGACAGACAAACGGGTAAAACAACATTAGCGATAGATACTATCATTAACCAAAAAGGTCAAGATGTTGTATGTATTTATGTTGCGATTGGTCAAAAGCAATCGACAGTAGCTGCTACAGTGAAAAAACTTGAAGAGCATGGAGCAATGGAGTATACAATTATCGTTACTGCATCTGCAGCTGACTCTTCTGCATTACAGTTCCTTGCTCCTTATGCAGGTGTAACTATGGCTGAGTACTTTAGAGATAATGGTAGACATGCAGTTATCTTCTATGATGACCTTTCTAAACATGCAGTTGCATATAGAGAGATGTCACTTATCCTTCGTCGTCCTCCAGGTCGTGAAGCATACCCAGGGGATGTTTTCTACCTACACTCAAGACTTCTTGAAAGAGCTGCAAAACTTTCTGATGATTTAGGTGCTGGTTCTATTACTGCATTCCCAATTATTGAAACACAAGCGGGTGATGTTGCGGCATACATTCCAACAAACGTAATTTCAATTACTGATGGTCAAATCTTCCTTGAGACTGATCTCTTTAACTCAGGTATCAGACCAGCGATTAATGTTGGACTTTCAGTATCTCGTGTTGGTGGTGCTGCTCAAATTAAAGCGACTAAACAAGTATCTGGTACATTAAGACTTGACTTGGCTTCATTTAGAGAGCTTCAAGCATTTGCACAGTTTGCATCTGACCTTGATGATTATACTAGAGGTCAACTAGAGCGTGGACAAAGAATGGTAGAGGTACTTAAACAAGGACCATACGCTCCTGTTCCAATTGAGAAGCAAGTTGTAATCATTTTTGCTGGTGCAAAAGGATACCTTGATGATATCGCTGTATCTTCAGTCACAAAATTTGAAGCTGACCTTATGCCATTTATGGAAGCAAAGTATTCAAATGTTTTTGAGTCTATTAGAAATGATAAAAAAATTACTGATGATACTGAAGCAGAATTAAGAAAAGCTATCGAAGACTTCAAAGCTTCATTTGCTGAGTAAGAAAGGCTAAATATGGCTAATTTAAAAGAGATAAAGCGTAAAATCGGTTCTGTTAAGAATACACAGAAAACGACTAACGCTATGAAGCTTGTCTCTTCTGCTAAATTAAAAAGAACAGAAGAACTTGCAAAAAGATCAAGAGTCTATGCAGCTAAATTGACTGAACTCTTAAATGAGATTGCAGCAAAGATGCAACAGTCAAATGCTGACGGTATTGATAATGCTTACTTTAAGGATGTACCAAATCCTAAAAAAGTAGATATTATTTTTATCACAGCAGACAAGGGTCTTTGTGGTGGTTTTAACTCACAAACAATCAAAAGAGCAAAAATTTTGATTGATGAGTATAAAGCAGAGGGTGTTAAAGTACGTCTTAGAGCTGTGGGTAGAAAAGGGATTGATTTCTTCAAATTCAATGGTATTGAATTAAATGACGAAATCATTGGACTTTCTGCTGCACCTGACTTTAAAGCAGCTTCAGAGTTCATTTCTGAAGTGGCTGAGTCTTATGTAAATGGTGATACAGATAAGATTATTTTGATACATAATGGTTATGTAAATATGATTACTCAAGAGGTAAGAGAAGAACAACTTTTACCAGTTGATACATCTAAGTTAGAATTAAACTCTGTCTCAACATCAGAGCTTGAAGTTGAACCAGATGATGACGATACACTTTTAGATGCATTGGTGAAACGCTATGTTGAGTATACAATGTATTACTCACTTATCGACTCACTTGCCGCTGAACATTCCGCACGTATGCAGGCAATGGACGCAGCAACAACAAATGCTAAAGAGATGGTAAAAGAACTTACTGTGAAGTATAACAAAGCAAGACAAGAATCTATTACGACTGAACTCATAGAGATTATCAGTGGTATGGAATCAATGAAATAATAGGAGAAGATATGACAGGTAAAATAGTACAAGTCTTAGGTCCCGTTTTAGATGTGGATTTTACAGACTATCTACCAGAAATTAACGAAGCATTAGAAACAACAATCGTTATTGATGGTAAAGAACAAAGATTGGTTTTAGAAGTTGCAGCACAATTAGGTGATAACAGAGTTAGAACCATTGCAATGGATATGAGTGAAGGTGTGGTTAGAGGACAAGAAGTAAGAGCAACAGGTGACTCAATTAAAGTACCAGTTGGTGAAGCAGTTCTTGGTCGTATCTTTAACGTTATTGGTGAAGCTATTGATGACAATGGTCCCGTTGAGGCAAAAGAATATTGGTCAATCCATAGAGATCCACCAAAATTTGATGAACTAAGTACAGGTACAGAAGTATTTGAAACAGGTATCAAAGTAGTTGACCTTCTTGCTCCATACTCAAAAGGTGGAAAAGTTGGACTATTTGGTGGTGCTGGTGTTGGTAAAACTGTAATTATTATGGAACTTATTAATAACGTTGCATTAAAACACTCAGGTTATTCAGTATTTGCTGGTGTTGGTGAGAGAACACGTGAAGGTAATGACCTTTACTTTGAAATGAAAGATTCAAACGTACTTGATAAAGTTGCACTTTGTTATGGTCAAATGTCAGAGCCTCCAGGAGCACGTAACCGTATTGCACTTACTGGTCTTACTATGGCTGAGTACTTCAGAGATGAAATGGGACTAGATGTTCTTATGTTTATCGATAATATCTTTAGATTTGCACAATCTGGTTCAGAAATGTCTGCACTTCTTGGACGTATCCCTTCAGCTGTTGGTTACCAACCAACACTAGCACGTGAAATGGGTGCACTTCAAGAGCGTATTACTTCTACAATGAAAGGTTCTATTACTTCTGTTCAAGCAGTATATGTTCCTGCAGATGACTTGACAGATCCAGCTCCAGCTTCTGTATTTGCTCACTTAGATGCAACAACAGTTCTTAACAGATCTATTGCTGAAAAAGGTATCTACCCTGCGGTTGATCCACTAGATTCAACTTCTAGAATGCTTTCTCCACAAATCGTGGGTGATGAGCACTATAACTTGGCTCGTGGTATTCAACAAATGCTTCAAAAGTATAAAGACCTTCAAGACATCATTGCGATTCTTGGTATGGATGAGCTTTCTGAAGATGATAAGCTTGTTGTTGAAAGAGCAAGAAAGATTGAAAAATATCTTTCTCAGCCATTCCACGTTGCAGAAGTATTTACGGGGTCTCCAGGTGTATATGTTACACTTGATGAGACTATCGAAGGGTTCAAAGGTCTTCTTGAAGGTAAATATGACCACATGAATGAAGCTGCATTCTACATGGTTGGTAATATAGCCGAAGCAGTTGCTAAAAACGATAAGATTAATGCTAAGTAATCTTAGTTCTCATCTTAAAGGATATTTATGGAACTTATGAAACTAGAAATCATCACACCTAATGGTGTGATATTTGATGGTGATGTTAAGCAGGTTACTTTACCAGGATCAGAAGGTGAATTTGGTGTGTTAGCAAAACATGCTACTTTGGTATCTTTACTTGAGACTGGTGTTATTGTTTATGAAAGAGCAGATGACAGAGAAGTAGCTGTGGCTATCAACTCTGGATATGTAAAAGTAGACGAAGAAAAAACAACATGTATCGTAGATGGTGCAGTTGCTCTTTCTGGTGAGGATTCTGATATTTCTAAAGCAATTGAAGCTGCAAAAACCTTACTTAAGAGTACAGAGTCATCAAGCTCAGCTATCGCATCAGCAGTAGCTAAAGTAGAACAAATCGGAAAGTCTTTTTAAATTGGATTCTCTTTTTAATTATTTCTTTGAAAGTAGTGCAATAACGATATTTGTACTGCTTTTGCTCTCTGTCTATTTTGTTGCCACATTTTGGGTATTTTTAGACAGATTCTACATTTTAAATTCTCGCATTTCAGCAGAAGCAAAATCACTTAAATCACTCTATACAGGTCAGTCAAAATCAGTGGCTCAAAACTCACTCATTTTTACTTATCTGTCTCGTGTAAATACACCTAATAAAGCCATTTTAGAAGCAGCATCTTCTGATGCGATTAGGGTTTCTACTAAAGGGCTTACTTGGCTCTCTATTATTGCATCTACATCACCATTTATTGGCTTGTTTGGTACGGTGATAGGGATACTTGAAACTTTTACAAAACTGGGTTCACAGTCTAGTGCATCGCTCTCAGTCGTTGCCCCTGCTATTTCAGAAGCACTTATCGCGACGGCTGCAGGTATTGCAGTGGCGATTTTTGCTTATACTTTTCATCTTATCTTGAAGCGTAAGGCCTATGAACTCTCTTCACTACTCTCATCTCAGTCTGAGGTGATACTCTCTCAGGTAAATGAGGACTAAATGTTTTCTTGGGATGATAGTCCAGACTTAAACATTACGCCACTTGTGGATGTCATGCTTGTTCTGATGGCTATACTTATGGTGACTGCACCAACGATTACTTTTCAAGAGCAGATTACCTTACCTCAAGGATCTAAAACCAAAAGTGTTACGAAGCCCAAAACGTTAACGATACGTATGGATAAAGATAAAAAGATTTATCTTAATAATGATGTATATAAGATGGATACTTTTGCAGATGATTTTGTCAATCAATCGGTTAAATATGATAAAACTTCTGAAGTCTATATACGTGCGGATGAAAATTTAAAATATAAAAATGTGATTTATATTTTAAAGTCTGTTAAGTCTGCTGGTTTTGAACAGGTCTCTCTTATTACGTTATGATGAAAAAATCCTCTACCTTTATATCGGGTGTATTGGCTGTGGGTGTTTATGTGTTACTTGTGGGTGTGTTGCTTTTTTATTTTAATACACGTGATGAAAAAAAACCGATACATTATGTTAAAAAGAATGATGACCGTATACGTGTAACGATGGCAGCACCTAAAAACAAGAGTAAAAAGAAAACAAAACAACCTACTCAAAAGAAGACTCCACCTAAAAAGAAGCTTGTAAAAAAAACAAAACCCAAAACAAAAGAGACAGTTAAAAAGCAAAAAGATACGCGTAAAAAAGTGATAAAAGAGAAGGTGGTAAAAAAGGTAAAAACGAAGCCTAAAAAAGTAGTCAAAAAAGCACCACCCAAAAAAGTAAATAAACCCAAAGACCTTTTTGCTAATGTCTCTTCTTCTAAAAAGCCACCTAAAAAGAACATCATAAAGGTGAGTAATAAGCCCATAAAACCTAAGAAAAATAACTTGATAAAAGTCTCAAACAAGCCAAGTGCAAGTGACTTGGTTTCTTCTTCTCTTAAAATACAAAAAAGTTCAGATAGAGGCATAGAAAATGCTTATTTTGCTCTGATAGAAGAAAAACTCAAAGGGTGGCCTGCACAGAGTGAATATGCAGGTGAGATGGCAAGGGTATGGATAAAAGTACAACCTAGTGGTGATTTTGTATTTAAAGTAACAACTGCATCAGGTATTGAAGATTTTAACATAGGACTCATCGCTTATCTTGAACAGCTACAACGTATAGGCTTCGGACCTCATAAGGGCAATAGAGCATATACATTGAATGTTGATTTTGTGGCTACAGAGTAGTACTTATATTATTTTTAGTTATATAGGCTATCAAATGAGAGAAGATTTTTAATATTTTCCCATTCTTTACTCCTCACACTTCGTTAATTATCCTAAGGTAAAATACGGGTGATTCTAGATTTTAATATTAATTAATGAACACTTCAAGACAGCCTTGATACAATACTTAATATTATGTCCAAAATATAAAGGAAAAAGCGTGCAAAAACTCTTAGTTATTTTAATTTCATTGGCTTTATATACTCTGACAGCTTCTGCTGTAGACGCAACATTAAAGATAGAAAAAGATGTGGAACAACGTACGCGTATCGCGATAGTTGATGGTTCTGCAATGCAAGATCAACGTATTTTTAATATGTTTTTGTCTGACTTTAAAGTCTCAGGACATTTTTTGGCAGATAAGGCACATAACAAGGGTGACATAGCTAGTAGTTTTCTTTTGCCAAATATTAAAAACAGTGAGTATGTTTTAAAGTATGCATTGACACAGAAAAATGGTAGTAAATTGCTTATTCGTCTGTTTAAAACTTCAGATGCCTCGCAGGTATTTAAAAAGTCTTATGCCATTCCTAGTAAGGCTAAAGTGCCATTTCTTATACACAAAGCGGTTAGCGACGTGAATAAAGTTTTAAAGTATCCAGATATATCGTGGATAAACCGTTACGTGGTATATTCTACTTATACTACACCAGGGTTGAGTGAGATACGCTTGGCTGATTATACATTTAACTATAGGAAAACCATCATCAAAGGTGGATTAAACCTTTTTCCTAAATGGGCAAATGAAAAACAGCGTCATCTTTACTATACTTCATATAATGGGACTGTACCTACTTTGTATAAGTTAGATATTTATACGGGGTCTAAAAACAAAATAATCAGTTCAGAAGGAATGTTAGTCTGTTCTGATGTGAGTCGTGACGGCTCAAAAATTTTGCTGACGATGGCACCTTATGGACAAGCAGATATTTATGAACTCAATGTAGCAACGGGTACTAAAATAAGAGTCACAAAGTTTAAAGGTATAGATGTAAATGGACGTTACACTGACAATGAACAACGTGTACTTTTTGTTTCTAATAGACTTGGATATGCAAATGTCTTTAAAAAATCTTTACGTTCTGCAGCAACATCTCAAGTGGTATATCATGGACGTAACAACAATGCCTGTGATGCTAGTGGAGATAAAATAGTCTATGCAAGCCGTGAGAGTAACAATGCTTTTGGTCGTAATACCTTTAACATTTACCTCTCTTCAGCTAGTTCAGGTGATACAAGACCCATCACAACAACAGGTTCAAATCAGTTCCCACGTTTTTCTCGTGATGGTGCAGTGGTACTGTTTTTAAAACAAAGAGGTAATCGTACTTCTGTTGGCTATACAAACTTAGCAAGCTTTCAAAGTTTACTCTTCCCGTATAACGGTAACAAAATACAATCAATTGATTGGTAATCTATTTACATAAAGGATATAACATGACACAAAAACTATTTATCATTTCAACATTTGCTGCATTACTTTTTTCTGGATGTGCACAGAGTGCACCAGATTTGACAGGGAAAAATAATGTTTCTGGTACAGATGCTATTTCAGGTGATACGGTAAGTATCAATGAAAATAACTATGGCAATGAGAGTGGCATGGATGCCAATGGCAATTATAATAGTAGCAGTGATGGATTTAAGTCTGTTTATTTTTCTTTTGGTGATTATGCTATCTCTCCAAGTATGGAAGCCAATATGAATACTAATATTCAAGTGGCAACTTCTGCTGGAGCGAAGATAAAGATAGAGGGGAACTGTGATGAGTTTGGAACAGATGAGTATAACTATGCCTTAGGACTCAAACGTGCAAAAGCAGTCAAAGACTCTCTTATAGCACAGGGGATTGCTTCATCTAAGATGATAATGGTGAGTTTTGGTGAGAGTAGCCCTGTATGTCAATCACCTAGTGATAGCTGTTATGACAGAAACAGAAGAGTTGATCTTCGTTTAGTTAGATAAGGTCATTATGTTAGTTAAGTATTTTACTGTTTTTAGTCTCATTATGCTGTCTACGGCTATGGTGTCTGCAGAATCAGTGTATGGCTTTGGTATGGAAAATGAAACACCTATGGTAGAGCAAATACAAGCACCACTTACTACTATGGCTGCTATGCGTCAAAAAATTGCCCAACAAGATGAACGTATAGATGGTCTAACTACCATTATAGAAGGTTTAAGTGCTTCACTTAACGAATTACGTTCGGGTAA
>JAMONG010000067.1 GCA_027066595.1 Sulfurovum sp. | reverse complement strand
CTATGTTACGTAAAGGTGACCCAAAAGTCATCTTGGCTTACGATGGAGACAAGGCAGGTGTTGCTGCTGCACTTAAAGCTGCACAGATGCTTTCTGTGGCAGGGTTTGATGGAGGAGTCGTACTATTTCCTGATGGGCAAGACCCTGCTGATTTGATAGCTAAAGGGCAGAGTGATGTGGTAGCAAAGTTACTGCGTGAAGCAAAACCTCTCATCCCTTTTGTATTAGAGAAGATAGTTTCACAGTATGATCTACATGACCCACGAGCCAAAGAGGCAGGGTTTGGTGCAGTCAAGCAGTATATCGATACTTTGACACCTATTATCAGAGATGCATACATCCCTACAGCAGCGACACTTTTGGGACTTTCGTCTAGTTTTTTTGGTGCTCAAGCACGACCAGAGAGAGCAAGAGATAATTTTACACAAAAAAGAGATGATGTAGCACAGTTAAGCATCTTAAAAACACTTATAGAATACCCTGCATATATAGACAATGTCTTAGCGGTACTGGATGTCAATATGTTTGGTGAATATGCAGGACTTTTTTCGGCACTCATCAATGGAGAACATGAAAACCCAGGGCTTGTAGGACTGAGTGTCGATGAGAATTTTGAAGTGATGAGTGAAGAAGAATTAAATAATGTACTGCGTAATTTTCTTATTAAGCATTATGATATGAAGCTCAAAAATGTAGCATCTTCACAACAGATACCTTTTGAAAAAAAGAGTTATCTTATTCGTAAGATACGAACCGATATAATACCTCGTTTAAAAAAAGGTGAGTTGGTCGCATACGACCCCTCACTTTAAATATTTAAAAGGATATTAAAATGGCAACAGCATCAGCAAGACATATATTGGTAGCAGACGAAGCACTCTGTAACGACTTAAAAGCAAAGATAAATGCAGGAGAAATGACTTTTGAAGACGCAGCAAAAGAAAATTCTACTTGTCCATCGGGTTCAAATGGTGGTGCATTAGGTAGCTTTGGTGAAGGTCAGATGGTTCCAGAGTTTGATAAAGTGGTGTTTAACGATGAGGTAGGTGTGGTGCATGGACCAGTACAAACACAGTTTGGTTACCACTTACTAGAAATAACAGAACGTTCAAACTAACAACCAAGGCAGACTATCTGCCTTGGTAACTTTGGGGAATTAGCTCAGCTGGGAGAGCGCTTCGCTGGCAGCGAAGAGGTCGACGGTTCGATCCCGTTATTCTCCACCAATCTACATGACTCTTTTAAAAACAAGTATAATTTTGTATACTTAAAGAAAAAAGAGGTTTATATCATATGAAAACATTCATACTCACGTTACTCGTTTTAAGCACAACATTAGTTGCTGATTTGTCTATGTCTCTACCTATCAATACATCAGAAGCTACACTCCCTGTAGAAAAACCTATACGTCCCATACGACCAATATATCCTGTTCTCCCTATCGTCAATACAGGGGTGGTGCATCAAGACAATCATTATACTACAAACTATACTTCAAACTGCCAACAATATATAGATACTTTAATCCAAAAAGATGAAGAAATTTTAGCACTTAAAAATGAACTTCAAAAATTACAGAATCAAGAGCAAAAAAAGTTTAGTAAAACACTGAAAAAATCGTATGATGAAGAGCTTAAAGCTTTTGAAAATAGAAAAAGTAGCATTAAAACCAAGAGTAGTGTAACGATTAGTAGTGAACCTGTACAGTAATGTTGTAGATAATTAAATCTGAGTAGGTAAACTTTTTAAGTAAAATTTATTATCAAAGATTTGTTTTTTCATTAAATCAAATTAACGTTGTTTTTTATCCATTGTACCGTACTTTAAAGAAATTTTTAGAGCCTGATAGTTACTATTAGGTCGAGAACTACAAGAGGCACAACAAGGATATATGCAATCTTTGTCAGACTTGGTGAATGCATATGATGACTATTATCTAGCGATGGCAAAACTTGACCATGCTATAGGTAAATAGAGGACTACTTAAGGCGTGTTGGCTGTATGTATGCGTCTGAAAATACTTTCTTATACGCGGGTAAAAGTGTTTTTAAAGTAGCTTTATCTGCTGTAGGTAGGGTATAGGCATAGGTTAGACCTGCTTTTTGGTATGTTTTTACTGTCTCTCTAAGTGCTGGTGGATAGGCTTTCAAAACTTTATTTAATTTTTTACTGTTTTTAAAGACAGCCAAGCGTACGGTGTAATTAGATGAAGCCAGTAAGATACTAGAAAGTAATGTGAGTGTTAAAAATGTACGTAACATGGAGAACCTTTTTTATTTTTATTATAGTCAAATAAAGTCAAAAAAATATGTAAAATGCGTAATTTTATGAGAAGTTGGTGACCCCTAGGAGAATTGAACTCCTGTAACATGGATGAAAACCATGGATCCTAACCGCTAGACGAAGGGGCCAACAAAAAAAGTTTTACAAGTACAAATGGTGACCCCTAGGAGAATTGAACTCCTGTAACATGGATGAAAACCATGGATCCTAACCGCTAGACGAAGGGGCCATTTACAACTTGTGGACGGAATTATAGTTATTGAGTGCTTAAATAACTCTTAAATAGAGTATAATTTACTAAAAAAACAGGAAGTCAAGTGATGCAAATAAAAAAAAGTTTTTTTCTTCTTCTTATGGCGTTAGGTTTAAGTGGCTGTGCGACCAAAGAATATACGAAACAAGAAAGTATTTTTATTGTCTTTAAAACCCCTACTGTTAAACATGCAGATTTAGGGTTTATCTATGCAAATGAAGAAGAGATGAAGATAGAGATGTATAGTAACGGGCAAGCTATTATGGCATTGGAAATAGGGAAAGAGACTATCTGTATGTCTTTATTGGAATGTTTAGATAAAAAAAGTTTTAATGCTGAGATTTTAAGTGAGCAGTATCCTCTAGATATATTGAACCATATATTTAGAGGAAATCCTATCTACAATGGTGTGAATTTAGTCAAGACAAGTAACGGCTTTACACAAAAGATAGTCAAGGCAGGAAAATATGATATAGACTATAGTATTTTAAATAAGCAAATCATATTCCGTGATACAATAAATAATATATTAATTAAACTTAAGAGGCTAAAGTAATGTCAAAATTTGTGGGAGCACATGTAAGTGCAAGTGGAGGGGTAGATAATGCACCACTTAATGCTATGTCAATAGGTGCTAAGGCATTTGCTCTATTTACCAAAAACCAGAGACAATGGGTGGCTAAACCTCTAGAAACAAAAACAATTGATGCTTTTCATCAAAACTTAGAAAAATCAGGTATCTTGCCTAAGCATATTTTACCCCATGACTCTTATCTTATT
>JAMONG010000066.1 GCA_027066595.1 Sulfurovum sp. | reverse complement strand
CTTTTGGCATAGTGATTCCTTTTTAAACTATTGTATACCATTTGGTGTATTTTGTCAAGACTTTATAGCCTTAACTCTCAACCTCTTATAATCCAACATCCACCCCTCTTTTTCACTATAGATTGTGGTTTTCAATATTTTTATAACTTCTTTTTTAAACACTTCATACTGCTCTGTACTCAAATGTGAAGTCACACCATTGGCAAATATATCAAGCCAGTTTGATATATCATCCATAGGTGTAGGACGTGGGATAATTTCTATATACTCAACACTAAAACCCTCGGACTCTAACACTTTAGTATACTCCTCTACACTAGGGAAATACCAAGGATTATCAAAATCTCCAAACTCAGGATGATTAGTAAATACCTCTTGCATAGCAGAGACTAAGTAATAAGCATTGCCCTTACCACCGAACTCACAGATAAAACGTCCACCTATTTTTAAAGATTTGGCTATGTTCTGCACTGCACCGTTAGCGTCTTTAACCCAATGTAACATAGCATTAGAAAAGACTGCATCAAATTCATCTTCATAGTCCAAGTCAGTCACAGAACCCACATAGGCTTCTATGCCTTTGGCTTTTGCCCAGTCTATCATCTCTGCACTCATATCTACCCCTACAACCTTAGCACCACTACATTCCATTTCTACTGCTAAAGTACCATCTCCACAGCCTACATCCAAGATACATTCACCCTCTTTAGGGTCAAGTAAGTCCACCACAGGCATTGCCAATGCAGATACAAAGCTTGTATGTTTGTTGTAATTTTCTGGGTTCCAATGGTTTGTTTCTTCTGTTTTTTTCATGTTTTTTTCTCTTTATTTTTACATCTATTTCTCCGTAGGTAAGACCATGTCGCACGTCAAATCTCCATATAGAATACAAGGCAATTTCAAATTGTGATTGTATGTAAATACCCTTTAGACGTGTGACATGGTCACACCTACGTAAGCAGGTTTAGCTGGTCATCCAATCAAGGAATCTGTAAAATATAGGTAATTTGCTTAGAGACTAAGCAGGTTAAAAGAGAGAAGAAGAGCAGTAGTTCTTGTGTTAAAATATGTAGTAAATGATGTTGTTTTCATTTTGCTCTCCTTTTGTTTTAGTGGTGTTATTATAATCTATTAAACCTTATTTTTCATAACCACACTCTAACACTTCTCCCAACGCTGCTCCAACTTCATTGCCCCAAATGTGCATCTGTTCAAAGATAGGAATAAGTCCTTTTCCATGTTTTGTGATGGTATATTCTACTTTTGGAGGGACTACAGGATAGACTTTTCTTGTAATAAGTTGATGTTTTTCCAAATCTCTTAGGGTTTGGGTAAGCATTTTTTGGGTGATGCCATCTAATTTTTTACGAATTTCTCCATAACGTAACGTCTCATCTCTTAGGTGCCAGAGTATAAGCCCTTTCCACTTCCCAGAGACCATGTCAAGGGCAAAGTTAAATGCACAAGCATACTCTTTTCCATCATATTTTACTCTCATTAGTATCCTTTTGGTATGTATATACCTTTTTAGGTAGTTCTTGACATAATAGCATATTAGTGATAAAGTTACACTATTAAAAAACAAAGGCATACCATGAACAACAATTTTACAAAAGCAATGGATTTTAGACACGCGTGCAAAGTATTTGATGAAAATAAAACAATACCTGATGAGCAGATGCATTATATCTTAGAGGCTGGACGTAAGTCGCCCTCTTCTTTTGGTATGGAGGGGTGGAAGTTTTTGGTCATTACTAACGAAGACCTCAAAACAAAACTACGTCCACACTGTTGGAATCAAGTACAGATTACCTCTTGTTCTCACCTAGTGGTGATACTCTCAGCGATAGAAAATGTCAAGCCAAGCTCTGGCATACCACAAGCAAGATTTGCCAGACGTCCATTAAGTGATGAGCAAAAAAAAGGTTATATAGACCTCTATACAAATCATCTCAAACAAACATTAAGTACAGATGCCAACATCTATCATTGGACAAGCAAACAAACCTACATCGCCCTAGCCAACATGATGACAGCCGCAGCCTATATAGGCGTTGACTCATGTCCCCTAGAAGGCTTTGAAAAAGAGAAAATAGAGCTTGACTTAGAATTAGATACTACAAAATGGCAAGTTTCTGTCATTGTACCTTTTGGATACCGTATCAATGAACAGTCCTCTCAGTTAAGGCTACCATTTGATGAGGTAGTGGAGTTTATAGAGTAGTTCGTCTACTCACTCTTTGAAAGTATAAATCTACAACCTCTTTGGTAACTATCGTCCAATTTGAGAGTATAGAGTTTTATCAAGATTATATAAAGTATTTTATTTTCTTTATTAAAAATGTAGGAGATACGTAGAATAAACTTTTAGTTTTAAATATCTAACAAATGATATTTTGTTTACTCTTTTTCTATAAATATCCATCAAGTTTTTAAGCCTGATAGATAAAATATTATTTACTTGTAGCAAAAAACTTCCACACCATACCTGCCAGAATAGCCCCTACAATAGGTGCTGCCCAAAATACCCATACTTGACTAAGTGCGGCTGTATCTGCAAAAAGTGCGGCTGCTGTACTTCTAGCTGGATTTACCGAAGTATTTGATACAGGTATCGAGATAAGGTGAATAAGTGTTAACCCTAACCCAATAGCAATCGGTGCGAACCCTGCAGGTGCACGTTCGTCTGTAGAACCTAAGATAATAAATAAAAACATAAATGTCATTACTACTTCGGTAATTACAACAGAAGTAAGATTATATTTTCCTGGAGAAAGCTCACCAAAACCATTTGATGCAAAACCACCTACTTCAAAACCTGCTTGACCTGTAGCAATCATATAAAGCACAAATGCACCTGTTATACCACCCACTACTTGTGCCACGATATAAGGCAATAAATCTTTTGTTTCAAATTTACCAGCACTCCATAGACCAAACGAAACCGCAGGGTTAAAGTGAGCACCTGAGATATGCCCTACAGCATATGCCATAGTAAGTACTGTCAAACCAAAGGCAAATGCAACACCAACAAAACCTATACCCATTTCAGGGAAACCAGCTGCAAGCACTGCTGACCCACAACCTCCCAATACTAACCAAAATGTACCAAAAAACTCAGCACCTAATTTTTTTCCTAATGTCATTCTTTTCCTTAATAATTAAATTCTTATAACAAAATATTATATCATATTTAATATTTAATATATTTATCAGTCAAGCAGCAAAACTCCCAATACCTATTACCGTTAAACTCAAAACTCTTGGATAATATCAAGCCCTAATTTACGTGTATGTGCTTCGTAAGAACGCGGATTTATCTGATTCACAAAAGTA
>JAMONG010000065.1 GCA_027066595.1 Sulfurovum sp. | reverse complement strand
AGGTTCAGGAAATGTAGCTATCCATGCCATTGAAAAACTTTATGATATAGGGGCTATCCCTGTGACTTGTTCTGATTCAAAAGGAACGATCTATGACTGTAATGGTATAGACCTTGACCTTTTAAAAAGAATCAAGCTAGAACGACGTGCCTCATTAGAATATTATGTTGCTGAACGTAAGAGTGCTGTCTATATGAAAAAAGAAGCCTACCAACAAGACTCAAGTCATGTATGGGACATACCATGTTATGCGGCTTTCCCTTGTGCCACACAAAATGAGTTAAATGAAGTAGGTGTTAAATCACTCCTAGACAACGATGTAAAGATTGTGGCAGAAGGTGCTAACATGCCTAGTACCCCTGAAGCCATAGAACTCCTTCAAGAGCATAAAATACTCTTTGCTCCTGCAAAAGCTGCCAATGCAGGAGGAGTTGCAGTCTCTGTACTAGAAATGAGTCAAAACAACTCTTTACATTACTTACCTTTTGATGTAATAGATGCAAGACTTCAAGAAATAATGTCAGGCATTTATAAAGATATCAAAGAGGTCTGTGATGAGCATGCGTTAGAGATGGATTTACTTGCGGGTGCAAATATTTTAGGATTTCAGCGTGTAGCAGACGCGATGATTATGCAAGGGGTTTAAATCAGCCCCTCTTTTTGTTTACGTTTCCACTCTTTTTCAAACTTTTTTCTTTTTGTATAAGAGAGTTTTTCTATAAAGACTTTACCTTCAAGATGGTCTATCTCATGTTGAATAGCAACAGCTAAAAAGTCATCATCTTCTATGATTTGTTTTTCGCCCTCTCTGTTAAAGTATTCTACTTTTACATGTTTTGCACGTTCTACATCTTCATAGACACCTGGGATGGAAAGACATCCCTCTTGAAACTTCTCAGTGCCATCTGCTTCAATAATGACAGGGTTTATCATCTCTATCGTATTTTCTTTAGGCTGATCAGTGTGTTCAACCCCTTCACCATATTCTAACTCTAAAGGGATATTAATAATAAGTGCACGAACATCTATGCCTACTTGAATAGCCGCTAGCCCTACACCATTACGTGCACGCATAGTATCATACATATCATCTAGTAAGTCATGTAGTGCCCCATCAAAAGTGACTACCTCCTTGGAGATAAGTTTCAATCTTTTATCTGGGTATACAACTATTTCTCTAACCATAACGCTCTAAATCCTAATTAGGTAAAACTTTTTTCTAATACTTTATCGATGAGTCCATACTTTACTGCTTCTTGGGAAGACATAAAGTTATCACGTTCAGTATCTTTCTCTAACTGTTTTGCTTTTTTCCCACAGTTTTTTGCCATAATCTCATTGAGTGAGTCTTTAAGCCTCTGTATCTCTTCTGCTTGTATCTGAATATCTGTAGACTGTCCTTGTGCCCCACCAGAAGGTTGGTGAATCATGATACGTGCATTGGGTAAAGCATAACGCTTACCTGGTGTTCCTGAAGAGAGTAAAAATGCACCCATAGAAGCTGCTTGTCCCATACAGATAGTCACGATGTCTGGCTTGATATAGTTCATCGTATCATACATAGAAAGCCCTGACGTAATTACTCCACCTGGAGAGTTAATATAGAAATAGATATCTTTATCTGGGTCTTGTGCCTCAAGAAAAAGAAGTTGTGCTACGATAGTAGATGCCACTTGGTCATTCACTTCACCACTTAACATGATAATACGGTCTTTTAAGAGACGTGAATAGATATCATAAGATCTTTCACCTCTACCTGTTTGCTCTACAACGTATGGGATATAACTCATTTGGAACCTTTACAAAAATTTATTTTAATATATAGTTAAATAGATTTATTTAATCAACTTGAATATACACTAGAATGGTTAACAAGTGGTCTCAAACCACTTGTTATACAGAAAGATTAACCTTCTAATCCTAACATCTTACCAAAGAGTTTATCTTCAATCATTCCCATTTTAACCGCAGGTAAAAGATTGTTCTCTTCATAGTACTTAATCACTTGTTGTGCATCTTGTCCTGACATCATCGCTTCATAGTAAAGTGCAGATGATACTTCTTGGTCATCTACCGTTACTTCTTCTGCTTTAGCTAATGCATCTACAATAAATGTTGCTTTCACTGAAGCTACTGCATCTTCTCTTACTGAATTACGAAGTTCATCAAGTTTATCAATGTTCTCTTTATATGTCTCTAACTCTTTTTCATCCATTTTTTGTGCAAGTGCATTTACCTTAGCATCAATCTCTTGTTCTACGATGTTATTTGGAAGTGCAAAGTCAAACTTTTTCACCAATGCTTCCACAATTTTTGGTTTTAAGTCTTCATTATATACTTTTGAAAGTGCTGCACTTGAAACTTGTGCTTCTACTTTTTCTTTGAGTATTTCAAGTGTTGCTTTCTCATCATTAAGGAGTTTTTGTGCAAGTTCATCATTAAGCTCAGCTTCTGCTTGCTCTTGAATCTCATGCAATGTTACTTTAAATGTTGCTTCTTTACCAGCAAGGTCTGCTGATTGGTATTCAGTGGGGAAAGTAACCACTACATCTTTTTGTTCTTCATACTTCATACCGATAATCTGTTCTTCAAATCCTGGGATAAATGAACCAGAACCAATTTTAAGTTGGAAATTCTCCGCTTTACCGCCATCAAATGCAGTTCCATCTACGAAACCTTCAAAATCGATAAGTGTCATATCTCCATCTTTTACCATACGTTTACGTTTGATTTTAGTGAATGGTGCTTGCTCTTTAGCCATCTCCTCAAGTTTTGCATCTACTTCTTTAGCATCTGCTTTTGGTTTTTCAAAGGCAGGTACTGCATCCATATACCCTTTTGTATCAAATGTCGGTCTTAAAGAGATTTCTACTTCTACTTCAATGCCTGCATCCGTTTTTTCATACTTTTTAAAACTTGGCTGACCTATCATATCTGCAGGATTTACCTTAGCTTCTTCAAGTCCAGCATCGATAAGCTCTCTAAGTGCTTCACCCTCTGCATCTTGTGTCAGTTTATCACCATGCATTTGTTTTACAACAGATACAGGTACTTTACCTGCTCTAAATCCATCTACTTTTATCTCTTTTGCTGCTTGCTTTGCTAATTTCTCTACATTTGCATCAATGGCTGCTGCGTCAAGTGTTCCACTTACGATGATATTTGCATCATCAACTTTGTTTACTGTAACTTTCACTACAATCCTTTATATATAATTGCGTGATTTTATCTAAAAAACGTTGAAATACTAATGATGATAAAAATAAGGGAGTGTATTGGTAAAATTTATTGTTATAAAAATAAGTATTTGTACACACTTTTAGCATGTACAAATAGGTG
>JAMONG010000064.1 GCA_027066595.1 Sulfurovum sp. | reverse complement strand
CCTGAAACAGTTATCTCTCAGACCATTCCCCCAAATGACGGAGGGATTGCTTTAGGTCAAATAGTGGGAAGTGTAAATTATATGAAGGAACAAAATGAGTAGAAAGAAAAAGAAGATAGCCATCCTTGGTTGTGGATGGGTAGGTAATGCTCTTAAAGAGCGTTTAGAATTCCTAGGAGATGAGGTAAACTGTCTCTCCCGTGATATAAATATGGATACTTTGGTAGGTTTTTATGCTTGTGATGTTTTAATCATTGCTATTCCTCCCTCAGATGAATATTTAGATGTTATAGAAGATGCATACTTTTCTATTTCACTAAATGAAGCACTCGATACACAAGTAATATTTTTAAGTTCTACTTCTTTTTATGAGGGTAAAAAACTTATTATAGAAGCAGAAGAATTAGCAAAAATTAAAGACCCAAATACGGTGATTTTAAGACTTGGTGGTTTGATGGGGTATGACAGAGTAGCAGGTAAATACACCGCAGGAAAAACCATAGAAGACAGAGCTACAAATTATGTACATAGAGATGATGTGGTGGGTATCATAGAAAGTATTATAGAGCAAAATATTAGAAATAAAATATTTAATGTTGTAGCTCCTATACAGTCAACAAGAAAAGAGATATTTACACAAAATGCTAAAGCATTTGGTTTTGAAGAGACACACTTTGAGGGAACATCCGATAAAACAAAGTCACTTAATTCGGAGATACTTTGTGAGGTGTTAGGCTATAGCTTTAAAAAGGAAGATGTAAAAGACTTTTGGAAATAGACTTATTCATCTAAAAGAAAATCTAAATCCAACTTCTCATGTTTAGCATGTGCTCCATCACAAAATGGGGTACAGGTACTGTTCTTACATAAGCACAAAAGAAACTCAGAGTTACGCGTAGCAATGAACTCTTTGGGTTCAAACTCACTGCCCTTATGGCTACCATCACATAATACGCCATCTGCACTTTTACTACAGGTACAAAAGTGGTAGGTTTTTCCTTTGGTTAGATATGTTTTTACGGGGTGTTTCATACGCTATCCTTTTAAGTATCTTAGCCAAGTACCGCTTAATACTATAGGTGAATAACTATTCAGTAATAGTAAATGTTAAACGATTTATAATAGAGATATAGGATATAAGGAGTTCATATGAAACCTAAAAAAACCTTACAAAGTCAAGTGACATACAACGCTTTAAATATTGAAAATATGGAAGGTATGAGTAGAAGAGATGCTTTAAAAGTGATGGCATTAGGTGGTGCTATGACAGCTCTTGGTGGAGTAACACCTTTAGAAGCTCGGGCTAAAAGTGATAAGAAAGTAAAAGTTTTAGTTGTCGGTGGCGGTTCTGGTGGTATTATGGCATTGGCTAGATTATGTAGTGCATTACCTCATGCAAATATCACCCTTATCGCTCCTAATGAAAAGCATCTTTATCAACCTTCACAAATATTTGTTGCCGCAGGGTTAGAGACCATGGAAGATATGGTCAAAGAAAATAAAGACTTCATAGATGACTCAGTACATTGGATAAAAGATGAAGTAGCTAGCTTTGAACCAGAAGATAATCATGTTGTAACACGTGCAGGTGAGATAGTGAAGTATGACTATATGGTTGTGGCGACAGGTATGGTGTACCACTATGATTGGATAAAAGGACTTAGTGAAAAAGATATTGGAACCTATGGTATTTCTAGTGTCTATTTAAATGATTTGGAGAAAGGTACTGCTAAAGGAGGTAAACTAACTTGGGAGTGGTTTGAAGCATTAAAAAACTTTACAGCTACAGGGAAAAAAGCCACAGCTATCTATACTGCTCCAAGTACACCTATAAAGTGTGGTGGTTCTCCTCAGAAAATCCTCTACTTATCTGCTGATCATTTGAAAAAAGAGGGTTTAACAGCAAACTTTGTTTATGCCACAGCAAAAAGTAAACTTTTTTCCATCCCAGAAATAGAGAAATCACTGTTAGATGTACAAAAAAGATATGAAACCATAACCAATAAGTTTCAGCATAACTTGATAGAGATTGATGTTAAAAATAAAGTTGCTACTTTTGAAGAGACCTATGAAGTCAAAGGTGCGTATGATGAAGACCTTGAAGAGTATGATGTAACAGAAGAAAAACGTATGGTTACTATGAAGTATGACTTCATTCATGTTGTACCACCTATGGGACCTCCAAAAGCACTGGTCGATTCGCTGTTAGGATGGCAAAAAGGAACAGCTAAAGGTTGGCTTGAAGTAGATGAAGAAACACTTCAGCATAGAAGATATAAAAATGTCTTTGGCATAGGAGATATATGTGGCATACCTATAGGTAAAACAGGAGGAACAGCGAGGCATCAAGGACCTATAGTTGTGGGTAATTTAGTCTCTGAAGTAGAGAAAAAAGCGTTAAAAGAAAAGTTTGATGGATACACAGTCTGTCCTCTTAAAGTTGAGTATGGCGAGATTATCTTAGCCGAATTTAACTATGATGGTTTAGCACCATCCTTTCCTTTGGCTGTTGAAAAACCACGTTATATTTGGTGGGCATTTGATTTGTATATGTTAAAACCAATGTATTGGTATTTAATGCTTAGAGGTTGGATGTAGCGTATTAAATCGCCACTCTGCCTCTTTTAAATAAAATACAAACTGTGCATCACTTACGCCTTTGTACTGAAGTATAAAGGTTTCAAAATAGTCCCAAAATTGGGTTATTGTACTTTGTGCTTTGGAGAGTTTGGCTATTTTATTAAAGGTGAGGTATTTGAGTAAAAGTTTATCGTCTTGTTCTTCATCAGTAAGTAAGAGTGAACGCTTCGTTTTTGACATCATAATATTATAGACCTTACCATCATAACTCATGGTAAGGAAGTGTTGGAGTTTATTTATATTTTCTTCTACTTTTAGGCTCTTTGGTAAATAAAGATATTCATCATAGCCTGTGACACGGTGGCTGTTACGTTGGTAGTTTTCATCTGCGTAGAGGGCAACGTTTCTTCTAAAACGCTCATAATACTTTTGTACTGTAGCAAAGTGCATTTTGGTTTTTTTAGAGGCATCTCTAGCATGGTAACCGTCTGTAAAAAGTTTTAAGAGTATTTGTTCTCTATTTACTTTACGAGGACTAAATTTACGTTTACATTTACCACACTTTTCTTGCTTATCTGCCAGTGCATAGGTGTAGGGATGTTTGCAATAGATACATTTCATACTTTAATTATAAACTTTAGTCCTTAAAATAGAGTAGAAACTAATTTTTTAATAGTGACTTAATATTAAAAGACTAGTATAGTGAATAGATATTCATTTTCAGGAGGATGCATGGAGTTATCATTACTTGTATTATTTTGGTATGGCAT
>JAMONG010000063.1 GCA_027066595.1 Sulfurovum sp. | reverse complement strand
GTTATCTGTAAACATTGTTCTTACACTTCCCATTGGGTGTGTCATCGTATCTTCATATTTGTGGTCAACATTTGATGCCATCGCTGGGTCTTTAATGAGTGCTATAAGATAGTTCTTATCATAAATAGCTCCTGCATGGTCAAGATTTGGAGGGATGACCCCACCCATGTTCATATTTGCACCATTGTGACACCCTAAACACATACCAAAACCAGCTTCACCTGCCGTGGCATTACCTTTAAGTGCTGCGATGGTTTTTACTTCTGACCAAAATTTCTCTTTGACTTCTTTTTTATCTTTAGAAGCTTCAGAGATATCTGCTTCACCCGTATAGACAAAGTTATGTCCCTCTACATGTTTATGCATTTGAGAATGTGCAAAAGGTTCTACCAACCAATAAATCAATAGTGAAACAGAAGCAACCACTGCTAATATTTTTAGTTCTCTCATATTATGCTCCTTTCATTTGATTTTTTTCTATGGTAGTTATCCACACAAGTGCTGGTCCCATTAACAAGAATGCTACAGCAAAGAAGTAACCTAAATCATGATAGATACCTTCAGGTGGAAGTTTACCAAGTGCTGTAAGTGCTATCATTATCACTACAAGTACCCAAAACCAAATATTAAAGAGTTTTCTCTTATGTGCAGGAGCAACCACAGGACTTCTATCTATAAATGGTAAGAAGAAGAGTGCCGCTTGTGCGATACCAAAAGCAATCAGCCCTATATCTTTATTGAATGGACGTAAAATTTCATACGACCATAAAAAATACCACTCAGGGTAAATATGTGCAGGGGTTTTAAGTCCATCTGCTGGGTCAAAGTTGACAGGATCCATCGCAAATTCAAAATTATAAAACACCAAATAGAAAAAGAGTATAAAGTATATACCCATGACAAAGATATCTTTACTCAAAAAGACTGGTGAGAATGGAATCACTTTAGACTCTTTTACTTTACCCTCTTTGTAGAGTTTAGCTGCTTCATCAAAATCTATCTCTTCACCCTCTTGGTTATTTACATGAGGAAGTCTCAATGTACCAAAGTGTAAAACTATCAGACCGATGATTACCAAAGGAATAAGTAACACATGCAACATAAAGAAACGCATCAAATAAGCATCTCCTGGTACATAATCACCACGAATCCACTCAACCAAACCATAGGCTTCAATGGAACCTAAAGAGAAAAGATTTGTGATAACCATCCCTGCCCAGTAAGACATTTGTCCCCATGGTAACATGTACCCAGAAAATGCTTCTGCAGAAAATGCTACAAAAAGTCCCATACCAGAGAGCCAGATAAGCTCACGTCCACGTTTGTATGAACCATAGTAGATACCTGTAAACATATGAATGTAGATAATAAGAAAGACTATCGATGCACCTACACCATGTATGTGTCTCCATAGCCAACCATAACCTACTTCTGTCATAATCGTATAATTGACCGAATCAAATGCTAAATTTGCATCTGTTTTATAATGCATAAGTAAAAAGATACCAGAAATCAATAGTATCCCAAATGTTGCTGCAAGTACCATACCCATAGCCCATAAAAAGTTAATATCTTTGGGAATCCAATACTCTGTTTGAAGTACTCTTTTAAGTGTGTTTAATCCTATACGCTCATCTAGCCATTTATTACTAAAAGGTTTAGCGTTTTCATCAAATTTTGCCATTTTATTCCCTTTATGCTATAAGACCAGCGTCTTTCATTTTCTTAAATTCTGGGCCTTCTTCTCCCAAAACTAACTTTGTACCGTCTATTCTAAATGGTGGAATAACTAGAGGACTTGGTGGAGGGCCAAACGTTTCATGCCCACTTGCATCAAATTCACCACCATGACATGCACATAAAAACTTTTTATCATCTTTTTTATATGCAGGGATGCATCCTAAATGCGTACAAAGACCTATAGAGACATGGTATCGATCATCTCCAATCACAATATCTCTGTCATCTGCTTTCATATCTGCTGTTTTTTTCAAAACAAAAATAGGTTTACCTCTCCATTTTTCAACGGTTAGTTCATTACCTTTGGCTCCAGCTAAATCAATGGTAGTAAACCCTGCAGCTTTTACGGATGGCAATGGATCCCAACTACGCTTCATTACGTACAATGCACCTACACTACCTACTGCAGTGAAGACACCTAGACCTAAGCCCATAAAGTCTCTACGTTCTTTTTCCATATTGAATTCTCCTAATTTTAGAATAATAATATTTTATTATAGTGAGGTGGAGTTAAAAGATTGTGTGTTCTGTAAGTTGATAGATTAATTTACCCATAGTGTTACTATAAGTAAATTAAGATAATTATAGTCTTATATTATATAAATAATAACTAGATGTAATAATACTGTCATTTTATCATCATTTTTATTTATTACGTTGTCTCATTTTAATATGTACATGGATGATTTCCAGTGAAGCAGGTGTCACACCTGAAATCTGAGATGCAGCAAAAAGTGTCGGAGGAGTGGCTTTTTCAAGCTTTTCTACTATCTCATTACTTACGCCAGAAATGGTATTATACACAAAGTTTTCAGGTATCTTTATCTTCAACATCGCTTCCATATCTAAGATTTGTGCTTGTTGTTTTTCTATATATCGGCTATATTTAGCTTCTACCAATACTTGAATTATCACCTCATCATCATATTTGTCAAAATCGGGCAATAAGGTAATCAATTTTTCTCGGGTAAAGTCACCACGTCCTATCACATCCATCCAACGTGTTTTTTCGTTTATCTTCACTGCATCTATAGCAGCAAGTTTGGCTAAAAATTCTTTAGTAGGTGTAACATAATTACTTGACAAAAAGGAAAGTGCTTCATCAAGTGCTGCTTTTTTTGCTTCAAACTTAGCCATATAAACATCATCTAAAAGCCCAAATGCTTGTCCATAACGTGAAAGCCTCATATCCGCATTGTCTTCACGTAAGAGTAGTCTGTACTCTGCACGAGAAGTAAACATACGGTAAGGCTCTTTTGTACCCTTGGTTACCAAGTCATCTATAAGCACCCCTATATAGGCTTCATCACGGCGTAAAATAAATGGCTCTTTGCCTTGTATACTCAAAGCCGCATTTATCCCTGCCATAAGCCCTTGTGCAGCGGCTTCTTCATAGCCTGTAGTACCATTGATTTGTCCTGCGGTGTAGAGTCCTTTTATCTTCTTTGTCTCTAACGTGTGCTTAAGGTCTGTAGGTTGCACATAGTCATACTCTATGGCATAACCATAACGGACTATTTTGGCATTTTCCATGCCCTCTACTGAGCGTACCATCTCTAACTGTACGTCTATAGGCAGTGATGTACTCATACCGTTAATGTAGTACTCCGTCTCATCCATGGTTT
>JAMONG010000062.1 GCA_027066595.1 Sulfurovum sp. | reverse complement strand
AGTAACTTCTTTACCATCACATTAATACGTCCACCATCAGCACGACTTCCCACGGCAGCTTTAGCACCACCCATTACTTTACCCATATCTTTCATACTTTCAGCACCGACTGATGCTATCACATCTTTTAGTATAGTTTCAAGCTCCTCATCAGTGAGGGGTTCTGGGAGGTAGGCTTGTATGATGGCAATCTCTACATTTTCTTTTTCTACAAGGTCTTCTCGTCCTGCATCTCCAAATTGTTTTTTGGCATCTTCTCTTTGTTTCAGGTACTTTACTAAGATAGCTTCAACATCTGCATCGGTGACATCTCTACGTTCATCAACTTCTATCTGTTTGATGCTTGCTTGTATGTTACGAAGTGTGTCTCTTTTAACCACTTCTTTTGCTCTCATGGCATCTTTAACGTCAGATTTTATTTGGTCTTTTAGGCTCATAAGTGAACTCCATCTATTTTTATGTGATTATACTATAATCCTTTTATGATTATTACTATAGAAGATAAACAATTTGATACAAAAGAGATTACTCAACTTTATCCTGCAGCAGTAGTAAAAACAGGACATGAAGACGAAACCACGCAGATGAGCTTAGAGTGGATAGATGTAGAGTCTAAAGGCAAGGTAGAGATAGTAGGTTATGGAATTTTTGTTCACATCGGTGAAGATGAAAAATACTCTTTTGTTTTTGATACAAGAGAAGAGATGGACAGTGCCATTGGTATAATAGCATCACAATTACAAAAATGATTTATTTTCTTTGGATTTAAGCTTGATTATCTTATCATTCGTTATCTAATTTTGGAGTATTTATGACTACTTTTCAACTCTTTTTACTTATTATCGCTGGTGGCGTGTTTTACCTCTTTTTTAAACAACTATTTTCAGGAAACCACCCAAAACGTGGTGTAGACTTTGAAGCCAAAGTGGCAGATGAACAAATAGGTGGTATTAACCGTCCAGACAAGACATTCTCTAATCCAACAGTCCAACCTACACGTATGGAACAGCTTTTTTCTATGGCGGATGAAGCCATAGAAAAAGAAGACTTTGATGAAGCTCAAAAAGCTTTAGGTTCAGCGCTCATTATAGAACCAAATAGTGTAGATGCTTTGCAAAAAATGGGTTTTGTTGCGATGCAAACAGAAGACTACACTGAAGCCAAAGAAGCCTATGAAAAACTGATATCTTTAGATGACAATGACGACATGGCTCATGCTTTGCTTGCAAATGCACTGCATAAATTAAAAGACGAAGAGGGTGCCGAAAAACACCATGAAAAAGCCATTACGCTAGACCCTGAGTATGCACCACACCACTTTAACTATGCTAATACACTTTATGACCTTGGGCGTAAGAAAGAAGCACTTGTAGGATACAAAAAAGCCTATGAACTAGATGATACTTTAGAAGTAGCAAAAGAGATGATAACAAAACTAGGAGAAAACCATGAGTAATGGCTGTTTTGTCACACAAGAAGCAACAGAAGAGATACTTCTGCGTGTCACTAATGTTTGTGGTGAGTGTTATGATGATTTAAATACAGGGGATATTATACATTACGATATGCAAAATTATCGTTATTTATGTAACTGCTGCCAAGAACAACTTTGTGCAAGAATGAATGAGAATTGTGAAGTGATAGATGATGAAAGTGCAGTGCTATTTTAGCACTTACTTTTTAGAGAAGAAGTCATCTTCCTTTTCATCTTTTGATTTTGTATTTATAGAAGATTTTACGGTCTCTTTGGGTTTTTTGGCAGGTTTTGATTTGACAGGTTCATCTTGATAGGTTGACATTGTACCAACCATTCTACCACCCTCTTCAGTCTTAATATTTTTCACAGTTATTTGACCCTCTACAAAACCTTTTGCCCCTATCTCTAAAATCTCAGAAGCGATGACTGTTCCTTGTATTTGTCCGTTTACCGTGATGCTTTTACTTTTTAGGCTTACAGCATGGATGTTGGCATTGTCTAAGACTTTGATACTTTCTGTTCCTGTGATGTCTCCATCGATAATGCCATCCAATACAAGATGTTTGGCTTCAATGTACCTAGAGACTTTACCAGTTTGCATCACTTCAAGATTTTCACATTTTATGGTGCCTTTAAGTTCTCCATTGATGATGACATGTTTTGCTTCTATTTCACCCTCAACCATACCACTTTTACCGATGACAAGAGTGTTGTTTACACTGATATTCCCTATGACATGACCATCTATGTGTATCGTGTCTGTACCATCTAAGTTTCCTGTCACTTTCATACATGATGTAATGATAGTCGCTGACGATATTTTGTCAGATTTCTTACTTGGTTTCGCTGCTTTTTTATCGCCAAAGATTGCCATGTGGTTTCCTCATTATTTTTTAGACAGACTAATCAGTTTTTCTGTCTGTTTCAAGATACTTTTCCAATTTACGTTTTTTATTTTATCGCTTATGTTGTTAATGTTGTCTAAATTTAAAAACATAAATTTTTTAGGGTCTAACCATTTGGTAAGATAACGTACTTCATAGTGTAAGTGTGGTCCTGTGCTTCGACCTGTACTACCCACATAGGCTATCTTTTGTCCTTTAGTTACATAGTCACCACTCTTTACTGCAAAGCGACTTAAGTGCCCATAGGCAGTTTGAAATCCAAAAGAGTGTGTGAGGAGCATAAAGTTACCATATGCTCCTTTTTGTTTGGCATACACTACTACACCACTTGCAGGTGCATAGATAGGTGTACCATGTTTAGCAGTCAAATCAAGTGCTGGGTGAAATGACTGTTTTTTTGTAGTAGGATGGGTACGGTATCCATATTTACTAGAAATACGTTTATAGTTTAAGGGCTTGCCATTGGGGATGCTGTTAAAAAGTAAGGTTTTTTGTATGCTTGAGAGTTGCTCTTCTTCAAACTCTTTTCTAAGCGTTTCTGTCGCTTTAGAACGTTCCTCTTCTAAGCGTGCCTGAAAACTTGCATTGAGGTCTGGTCCCATACCTATCATCTCTTCAACTTCTATGAGTTTTTCATTGACAGAGTAGAGTTTTTCACTTGTTCCTTGTATGAGTTTGATGAGTTCTTTTTGTTGTGTTGTAAGGTTTGCATTTTTACTTTTGTAACTGTCACTTAACTTTTTTAGCTCTGCTAATTCTGTTTTATGATGTGTCGTCTCTTCTTTTAGTGATGATAGTTTAGTGTTGAGTAGGTTTATGTAAAAATATGTGCCTACACCTATAAGAATAAGTATCAACACTATAGCAAAAATTATTTTTTTGATGATTTCATGTACGGAGTACTGTTTAGAACCGTGGATGTCTGAGATGGTTATGATAAGTCTATTTTTCATGTGTTGTCTTTAATGTAGTGTATGGCGTTGATGTAACTTAAGTTGTTGAGTTTTATACCTTTGTAGGCAATGTCAAATG
>JAMONG010000061.1 GCA_027066595.1 Sulfurovum sp. | reverse complement strand
ATTATAGCACTTAGAGCTAAAACTAGTACAACAGTACTCACAAATATCAACCTTTTTTTATCTAAGGTTTTTGCATACTGTTCAAACAAAACAACCCAAGGTGAACAGATAAAAAGTATCATAAACAGATGTTGCACTCTGAACCCATAGATATAGTCTAACGCTGTTGTAAAAAATGAGATAGCAGTAGCATATATCACCTGATACACCCTCTTAGTTGGTGTAGTTTTAGGGTCTGTCAACATAAAAAGTATGAAAACAATAAAAGAAACCGAATAAAAACGATAATAAATATCTTCCATAATAACAACAGGGTCTGTTTGTACAATGATAAAATATTGAAAAATCAGATAACTTACTATAAAGCTCAAAGAGACTGCCCATCTATCTACACGATAGAGTATAAGAGCACCGACAATAGTTACAGCCCATAATAGCCATACTTCATGCCCCAATTGTCCCAATACAAGATGTGCATCATGATAAAAGAAAAGTAATCCTATGATGAGTGCAAAATTTGAAGGATTAAAAAAATGTTGCTTATGATAATGTAAAAATTGTTTTTGTAATAATGCAAAAAATAGAACAACAAAATAAATAGTGTAGTGAGTAGTTACCATCATTAGCATAACGCCTATGGCAGTTGAAAGTGAAGAAAAAGAGATAAAGTTTAATGTTTTATTTCGTAGATAATAGAATAAATGCTCTATAAAAAATGTAAAAAGGAGTATTCCTATAATCTCCTCCCATGTGAGGTAAATATGGGCTATATATTTACCTACAACAAGGAGGAGAAGAAGATTAATAAGTTGCTGTAATTGGGGATGCAACTTTATCATCGTGTTGAAGTAGAGTCTTACTCTACTTCTGCATCGATAACATCGTCATCATCTGCTTTTTTTGCTTCTGGGTTTGCATCACCTTTTTCTTTGGCGTACATTGCTTCAGCAAGTTTATGTGACTTTTCAGTTAAAGTTTTCACTTTTTCTTCTATCTGCTCTTTGGTTGCAGAGTCATCTTTTAATGTCTCTTCTAAGTCAGTAATTGCTGCTTCAATAGCCTCTTTCTCTGCCTCATCGAAGTTTTCACCAAGGTCACTCAATGACTTACGTGTTTGGTGTACAAGTGCATCTGCTTGGTTTCTAGCTTCTACTACTTCTTTTCTTTTTTCATCTTCAGCTTTGTTTGCTTCCGCATCTTGTACCATTTTTTCTATCTCATCATCAGAAAGCCCGCTCGAACCAGTGATTTTAATCTCTTGAGATTTACCTGTACCTTTATCGGCTGCTGTCACAGTCAAGATACCATTGGCATCGATGTCAAATGTCACTTCAATCTGTGGTACACCACGTGGTGCTGCTGGGATGTCTCTAAGTTCAAACATACCTAGTGACTTGTTATCTTTAGAGAACTCTCTTTCACCTTGAAGTACATGTAAGCTAACTGCTGGTTGGTTATCTTCAGCTGTTGAGAATACTTGTGACTTCTTCGCAGGAATGGTTGTTCCTTTTTCGATGACTTTTGTTGTTACTCCACCTAATGTTTCGATACCTAATGAAAGTGGTGTTACATCAAGAAGTAATACATCTTTCACATCACCTGCAAGTACACCACCTTGGATAGCAGCACCAAGTGCAACCACTTCATCTGGGTTTACAGACTTGTTAAGCTCTTTACCAAAGAACTTTTTCATCTCTTCTTGTACCAATGGGATACGTGTTGATCCACCTACCATGACGATTTCATTAATGTCAGACTTGCTTAGTCCAGCATCTTTAAGTACACCTTCAACTGTTTTGATAGTTGAAGCTACAAGGTCGCCGATAAGTGATTCGAACTTCGCACGAGTGATTTTAGTCACTAAGTGTTTTGGTCCAGATGCATCTGCTGTAATAAACGGAAGGTTTATCTCAGTCTCTGTAGAAGATGAAAGTTCTTTTTTCGCTGTCTCTGCTGCATCTTTTACACGTTGAAGTGCCATAACATCAGCTTTAACATCGATGCCTGTTTCATTTTTAAACTCTTCTGCTACAAAATCAATGATTTTGTTATCAAAGTCATCACCACCAAGGAACGCGTCCCCACCAGTTGCCATAACTTCAACCACACCATCACCAGTCTCTAGTGCAGTAACATCAAATGTACCACCACCTAAATCGTAAACAACAATCTGCTCTGATTCTTTTTTATCAAGACCATATGCAAGTGCCGCAGATGTTGGTTCATTGATGATTCTAAGTACATTAAGACCTGCGATTGTTCCTGCTTCTTTTGTTGCTTTTCTTTGTGCATCATTGAAGTAAGCTGGCACTGTAATAACTGCATCCGTTACTGTCTCACCAAGGTATGCTTCTGCATCCTCTTTCATCTTCATAAGTACTTTCGCAGAAATCTCTTGCGGTGTATAGGTCTTACCTGCTACTTCAATAGCACATGCACCTGATCTATCGATAATATGGTAAGGAAGCTTTTCTTGTGCCTCTTTTGCCTTATCTTCACTCATCATCAGACCCATAATTCTCTTGATAGAATAAATCGTCTTCTCAGGGTTCGTAATCGCTTGTCTTTTTGCAGACTCTCCTACAAGTACTTCACCTTTATCTGTAAATGCAACAATAGAAGGTGTTGTATTTTTACCCTCTTTGTTTGCAATAATCTTTGCTTCACCATTTTCAAACACTGCCATTGCAGAGTTTGTTGTTCCTAAATCTATTCCTAATACTTTTGCCATATTAAAATCCTTTTACTATTAATTTCTATTTCTCATTATACACTAATCACCAGATAGTCAAATGCAACCTTAGTCACATTTACTGAAATCATGCTTCTTTACAAGTACTTACCATCGCTGGTCTCAAGATACGATCCTTGATTGTGTAACCTTTTTGCATCACTTGAACTACATCACCTACTTCATGCTCGTCACTTTCAACTTGCATAATGGCTTGATGTACTTCTGGATCAAACTCACCTGAACAATCGACTTCTTTAATATGGTTCTTTTCCAATATCTTTTTGAGTTGTTCATAGGTAAGGTTTACCCCTTCTTTCATTTGAGCCAGTACTTCTGAAGCATTCTCTTCATCTGCATTCTCTATAGAAGTTAAGGCATTTTCAAATGAATCTATCACTGCTAAAATATCTTTAGCAAAGCTCTCATTTGCATAAGCCACAGCGTTCATTTTATCTTTCTCTAAACGTCTTTTAGAGTTTTCAAAATCTGCATGTGCTCTCAAATATTTATCTTTATACTCAGCAGCCTCAGCGAGTGCAGCTTCTAAAGGGTCAACCTCTGGAGCCTCTTCTTTAGTTTGTTCTTCTACAACTTCTTCAGTCTGAGACTCTTCAAGATTTTCTTGTTCTTCTTGACTCATAAACAGACCTCCTTTATACGAAATATTGCATTACATTTTGTAAGCTTA
>JAMONG010000060.1 GCA_027066595.1 Sulfurovum sp. | reverse complement strand
TTATGGTGTACTTCTTGCAGATGGTCCTTTAGCAGGTGTGACTGCCAGAGTTATCTTTGTGGTTGGTAAAGATGGAAAAATTGCGTATAAGCAAACTGTTCCTGAAATCACAACAGAGCCAGACTACGAAGAAGCACTCTCTGCAGCTAAAGCAGCTGTATAATTCTTCTTTCAAGACCCTTTTGGGTTTTGATACTTTTTACTTACCCCTTTTTCTTCTCTCTTTTTACATACTTTTGTTACAATCTTTTTATGTATAGTTTAAAATTTTTTATAAAACTCTTTTTTTCTCTTTTTGTTATGGTGGTTTTCTCTGCCTGTGAACCTGATGTTCCAAAAGACAGATACAATCTTGAAGAGTGTAGAGCAGAACTCTTAGATGCAAAAGATTATGAACAAGATGGTGGCATAGACCGCATCGTGGTAGTTAAAAAAGAGAGAAAAATGTACCTCTATAAAGAGGGGAAAGTACAACAGGTCATTCCTGTCTCTTTAGGCAAAAACCCTATAGGACATAAGCAGCAAAAAGGGGACTATAGAACACCTGAAGGAGAATTTTTTATTCATAGAAAGTTATGTTCTCCTAAATATTATCGTTCCTTGTGTATCTCGTATCCTCGCCCTGAAGATAAAGTAAGTGCAGAAGCTAGAGGGGTGAACCCTGGAGGAGATATTACGATTCATGCACAACCTAGGTGGAACGCAGATGGGAAAGGTGACAGTTATACTTTGTCAAGAAATTGGACGCAAGGGTGTGTGGCAGTCACCAATGAAGCGATGAAAGAACTATGGTACGCAGTACGTGAGGGTGTACCTATTACGATACGTTAAGGGAGAAGATAAAGAAGATGGCATTTACACAAAAGCAGATAGATAAATTTAACCGTCAAAAATATATCACCGAATTGGAAAAAGTAAGTAAAAATATTTTTCGTATGTTAAGAGATGAGAAAGTAGATTCTAAAGATTTTGTGTTAAAATTTGAACAACTGAAAAAGAAGTTTGATGAACGTGTAGAGATACATCTTGATTCTGAGTATCATCAGCAACTTAAAGCTTACATCGTAAGACTGTATCAGGCAACGTGTCTTAATGAAGCGTTTACAGATAAAGTGTTTGATGATATACGTGATGCAGAGATGAGTAACCTCAATCGTTTACAAAAACTTAAAAATGGAACATCATATAAAAAAGATAAACATAAAGCAAGACACCAAAATGAAGATTGGGGTTAATTTGATGCATAAAGGAAAAAGATGAAAATACAATTGGTACTGTTGGGAGCCATTACGGCACTACTCTTAAGTTCTTGTGGAGAGCAAGTAGCTTATGGGAAGGTAGATAAAACACCCTATGCGACAAAAGAGTGCTTAAAAGAGCTTTCACGTGGGGCAGAGATAAAGGGTGTGCAGATAGATAAAATAGTGGTGTATAAGAAAAAAAGACGCATGTATACCTATGCTAATGGTAAGTTGTTACATGAGTTTCGTTTTTCCCTAGGTAAAAATGGAGACAAAGGTAATAAGGTGAAGGCTGGGGATTATAGAACACCAGAGGGAAGCTATAAGATAGTACGTAAAAAGTGTGATAATAGACTTTATAAATCACTCATGATCTCTTACCCTAATGCGGTAGACAAAGCACGTGCAGCAAAAAGAGGGGTGAGTCCTGGAGGATATATTACCATACATGGGCAGCCTAAATGGAATGCTGATGGTAGAGGGGATAATTTTACACTTTCGCGTGATTGGACAGAGGGCTGCTTGGCTGTACCAAACAGTGCAATGGACAAACTCTGGAGAGCAGTAGAAAATGGTGTTAAAATAGATATTCATGCATAATTATAAGATTATTTACATAATTTAGCTATCTTTGATGTAGTTTAGTTTATCATATTGAATAATATTGAAATTTTAAAGGAGAAAAGTATGAAAAGACTAGGCGTATTATTGGGGGCATTTATAGCAACAGCTATTTTATCGGCAGGGGGGAATGTAACACCTAAACTATCTAATGTGGTTGAAATCCCAGCACAAGCATGTAAAGAAAATAAAGTTTATGTTGAGAGAGATGCTCAACTTATGTGGCAAGATCAAGCATATTCAGAAGCTGAAAATGGAGCATTTAAGCGTCAGTATTCTAGTGGAAAAGCAGGAATATATACGCATGCAGTGAATTATTGTAAGCGTTTAAATTATGCAGGATATTCAGACTGGAGACTTCCAACAGCAGATGAGCTTACAGGAGTGCATGAGCATAAAGAACAGGTATTTAGCTATTTTAGAGACAATGATTTTTGGACATCTACACCTACAACACAAAACAGGTATTATGTGATATTCCCTGCGGATGCGATACAGTATCCCCGTTCAAAACAACAATCAAATTATATTAGATGTGTACGCTGTACAGTAAATGACCAATAAAACTTTTAGAGGATTTTAATTTCCTCTACGAGTAACACCCCTAACTTAATTACAATCTCATCTTTGGCTAAATCTATTAGATACTTAGCATCTTCAAATGTACCCTCACCAAGATTGACTAAAAAGTTTGCATGGACATCAGACCATTGCATATCCCCTTTTCTTAGACCTTTTAACCCTACTGCTTCTATGAGCCTGCCTGCATAATCATCTTCAGGATTCTTAAATGCAGAACCAGCAGAGGGGTCATGGGGTTGGTTTGACCGTAGGTTGAGTAAGTTATCTAAAAGTTGTACATCAAAACCTTCTATTATTTTAAACTTGGCTTCTGTTGCCATACCATCTAGCTTGGCAAAACGATACCCATGTGCGATGTCTTTTGCCAATACCCATGCACCATTTATCTTAATAGAATGTAAGATATTAAATATCTCATAGCTTTTTACTCCTGCATTCATAGCAAGCATCCCTCCTAGTGTTCCTGGAAGTTTAGAGCAAAATTCAAATCCTGCTATGTTATGTTTTTTGGCATAAGATACGATGCGTCCTGTTGGCATAGCAGCACCAATAGTTAAATACCCATCATCTTTTTTTATAAATGCGAAATCTTTAGAGAGCATCATCAATGCAGGGGGATTGGGTGAGACGAGAAGATTATTTGCTCCTCCGATGAGATACCTATCGTTAGGAATGACATCGTTTTTTTCTATCATCAGTACTTCAGTGGGTTGTCCTACTTTAATACTAGAGTATTTGGAGAAGTCAATGGTTTTAGTGTACACTGTTTACTCTTTTTGAAAAGGCTAGTATGTCTTTGTGTAGATACTCTAATATCTCATCTATCTCAGTTTCAATATTTTGAAATTCTTTTTTATTTACAATTTTTTCATGATGAAAAATTCTATTTCTGAAATTTCGTATATGGTTTATGGTTTGGAAAAGTTCATTACGGTTGATTAGTTTAATATCTTTAGAGGGAAGATTTGTAAAGATTTGTTT
>JAMONG010000059.1 GCA_027066595.1 Sulfurovum sp. | reverse complement strand
AAACCACAGCGACGGGTGATAAGTAAAAGCTTTTTAGCTGAGTCTATGCGTGTATTGAGTAAGGGTGGACGCTTGGAGTTACGTACAGACAGCGACAACTACTTTTGGTACGCTTTAGAGACGTTTTTTTCTGTCCCAAAAACTGAGGTAGAAGTACGTAAAAATGAAGCATTAGAAGTGACCTCAAAGTATGAAGCAAGATGGCTACGGCAAGAAAAAGATATCTATGATGTCTATGTGAAGTGTAGTGAAATATCTCCCGAAAAAGAGCGTGTGATTGATTTTAACTTTAATGGTGTAAAATATACAAAAGGGATAGAGGGGAGACTTCCTAAAAAAGCATTGGTTTATGAAGGATATTTTGTTCATTTTGAACGTATATTTAGAGTATCTGACACAGCACTTTTGATTAAATGTGCTTTTGGCAGTTTTGATAGACCTGAACATAAATATATTTTTTTAGAGGAAGAGAGATGTCGTTATTTTGTAGCCCCACCAGTAAAAACAACCGTCAATTTTCATGCTCATCAAAAACTAATAGAGCAGTTGATGCTTACCAAAGGGTAGTCTATGTCTAATGTTATACAGGCTTCTAATCTTACACTTGCCTATGATGGTGGAGAAAAAGAGATTATAAAAGATGCCAATTTCAGTATCAAAAAAGGTGAGTTTGTTTTTATCACAGGGCCTAGTGGTTCTGGAAAATCAACCTTACTCAAATCACTTTATGGACAGCTCAAACCAACTTCAGGTAGCCTTGTTGTAGGTGGGAATGATTTGGCAAATATACGTCGTGCAAAACTACAAGAACTACGCACACACATGGGTATCATCTTTCAAGACTATAAACTTGTCAATGAATGGACAGTCTCTAAAAATGTAGTTTTACCTTTGATGATAGCAGGTTACTCAAATGAGATACAAGAGACACAGGCACGTAGACTACTTAAGCATGTCAAGCTTTCAGAATATGGAGACAGGTATCCTCTCGAACTCTCTGGTGGAGAACAACAGCGTGTAGGGGTTGCACGTGCACTTTCTAAAAACCCTGTGGTCATCTTAGCAGATGAACCTACAGGTAACCTCGATGATTATTCATCCAATGTCATCTGGGACTTGATGGAAAATGCTTGTCAGCAGTTAGACACCACCGTGTTAGTCGTAACACATAAAATTCCAACGATTTTTTCATTGCCATATAGGCATTTTATTATCGAGAGTAAGGGTGTCTATGAAGTTCATTAAAAATCATCTTATGTTTATTTTGCCATTGATGGCTATTTTGTTGGGTGTTGAATTTTATCTTGTATTTGACCGTACAACAGATACATATGAAAAGAACCTCACAGAGGGGTATACTATGTTGGTTGTGACAAAAAAGCCTACTACCCTTAGTCAATTTCAAACATTAAATAGCCATATTATTACTTCTTCACAGATAGAACGTACCAATATTGTCTCTGAAGTAGTCAAAGGTGTAAGTAAAAGTAATTCGGAAGCTATTTTAAAAGCACTGCCTTATTTTTATAATCTTGGACTAGATTCATATTTGCACACAAGTGAATTGGAGCAGATTAAAAAAGATTTGGAATCAGATAAAAACATTAAAAAAGTAGAAACATTTGGATCTTCTTATAACTCTAGCTATAGACTTTTTGCTTTCATCAAGTTAACATTAAAGGTCTTTATCGTCTTTATGGCACTTGTGAGCCTTTTTCTTATCATTAAGCAGATGGAGATATGGAAATATGCCCATAAAGAGCGTATGCAGGTGATGGAGATATTTGGTGCACCACTTATGTTACGTTCAGGTGTACTCTTCCGTGTGGCTTTTGTTGATGCTATATTTGCTACGAGTTTTGTCTCTGGGATTTTCTTTTATATTAAGTTTTATTGGGCATCTCAAAGTGGTATAGATATTATTGTAGAAAACCAAGAAGAGCTATTTCAAGTAGCAGACATCAGTATCTTATTTGGTTCAGCGATGTTGATAGTCATCGTAGCAGTCTACTCTGTGGTATTTTCAAATAAGGGAGTACAGGAGTGAAATCCTTACTAGTTAGCATGGTTTGTCTTTTTTTGTTTTCTGTAGGGACAGTACAAGCTGCATCTACAACATCGAAGATACAAACCTCTAAAAAAACTTTGTCTGCTACCTCTTCAGAAAAGAAAAAAGCCAGTAGACGTTTAGAGAAGATAGCCAAAGACATTAGTTCTGCAGAAAAAGATGTTGTTTACCTTGAAAAAAAGATAGATGAACTGCAACGCAGTCAGGTTAAAACAGAAAAAAAACATGAGAAACTTAAAAAAGAGCTTTCTACATTTGAAAAAGATTTTGAAGAGACAGGTAAATCTTTAGAACAAAAACGTAAAAAGTTCATCTCTTTGCTTTCAGAACAGTTCTCTATCGTATTTGCTATGGAACAAGCACATGAACCCACGCAGGAGTCGATTTTACTTAATGAAGTATATCGTACCTATAAAAAACAAAATGCTAAGGCACTAGCTAGCTTACGTGCTGATATTATCACCCTTAAAAAACGTAAAAAATCAAAACTAAATTTACGTAATAAAACCCAAAAAGAGATAGCTAGAATTATCAAAAAAAGAGACTCTTATGCAGAGAAAAAAAAGGATAAAGAGAGGCTACTTAAAAAACTTTCTGTAGATGAAGAGAAGTATAACGCGAAACTTGAAAAGTTAGTAGATAAACAAAATTCACTTCGTTCTACACTTGCCAAACTTAATATTTTACATACACAAGAGGTGGAAGAAGCACGTAAAAGAGCTGCAGCTAAAAAAGAAGCAATGCGTCTTGAAAAAGAGCGTCAAAGAAAGATACGTAAAGCAAAAGCACTTGCTCGTGCTAAAGCTAGAAAAGCCAAAGAGGCACTCCGCAAGGCTAAAACAGAAGAAGAGAGGGTAGAAGCACGTCTTGCAGCGAAAGAGGCTGAAGCAGAGAAGAAAAAGGTGTACAAAGAGAGTGAAAAAGTAAGACAGATTAACTCTTCATACACCAAGTCACAAACCTATAAGTATAGAGGAGCTAAAACCATCTCTCCTTTGTTACATGCTAGAGTCATTAAAAAATTTGGTACATATATTGACCCTATTTATAAGATAAAAATCTTTAATGAGTCTATTACCCTAAAATCCAAAAGCCCCAATGCCAAAGTCAAAAATGTACTCAATGGCAAAGTGGTATTTGCAGGTAAAAGCTCTATGCTTGGTAAGGTAGTTGTAGTTGCCCACAGTAAAAAGATACACACCGTCTACGCAGGACTCTCCAAAATCGCCCCAACTATTAAAGTAGGTGCTAAAATAAAGCGTGGCTATGTCGTAGGAAAAGTCACGGAAAAACTCATCTTCCAAGCGACAAAAAACTCGAAACATATCAATCCGTTGAAGTTGATTAAGATTTAATTTTAGTCCCG
>JAMONG010000058.1 GCA_027066595.1 Sulfurovum sp. | reverse complement strand
TCGTTTTTAAATCTACCTCTACACCTGCACGTGCGAGTTCATAAGCACGTTTACCATTTATCTTTTTGGCACAAAATTTTGGTGGGTAGTAGGTGAGTTCACCTTGCAAAGAGGCTAAGGTCTCTTTGATGGTTTTTTCATTAAAACTTATGACATCTTTGATGCTGTCTATTTTCTCTATATCAAGGCTAGGTGAGTTAGCTCCTAACCAGAGGGTAGCTTTGTAACTTTTAGGCGTTTTATTGAGGTATTGGAAGAGTTTTGTGTATTGACCAGTGGCTACGATGAGACACCCTGTGGCAAAAGGGTCAAGTGTACCAGAAAAACCTACTTTTTTAGTACCATATTTACGTTTGACGTAGCCCATGTAGCCATTAGATGTTCTGAAAATAGGTTTGTTTACAACGAAGAGACGGTTCAATGTTATTCCTGTAGGTCGGGGTGTCCTCTTCCCGACATATATTTATATAGATTGTACAAAAGAACTTAAAATTTCTTTTTTGTTTCCACCAAAGTTGATGAGCAGTTTATACTCTTGACCAGACTTGTTAGCAGCTTGTACTCGACCAATACCAAAGATTTTATGTTTTACAAGATCACCTTTTTTGAAAGCGGCTTGTTTGGTTATCTTGAGGCTGGTATCTTGAATGAGTCCTGCTTCACCTAAAAAACGACTCTTATCTATCATCTTACGGCGGCCTTTGTAAAAACGGCTATCTACATAACAGAGTGTTAGGTCAGATTTAGCTCTAGTGATAGCTACATAGCCTAAACGACGCTCTTCTTCCATATTGCACCCCTCGCCAAGTAGAGGAAAGAACTCCTCCTCTAAACCTATGACAAAAAGGTGTTCAAACTCTAATCCTTTAGCAGCATGGATACTCATAATTGTAATAGCATTTTCTTCTATCTGGTCTTGGTCAGACTGGAGTGAGATGTCATTTAGGAACTCATCGAGTGTTAAGTCGGGGTTTTTAATAACAGCATCTCTGAAGTATCCATAAAATTCATCGATGTTAAGTATCCTGTCCATACCATCTACCATACCTGCATAGTGGTCTTTGAGTTTGATACGCTCTTCAAAAAGGGTGATGAAGTTTCCTAATGTCTCTGAGACTTCTTGTTGTAAGAGTTGAACATCTTCAAGAAGTTTTTCTAGAGCAGTTGCTACTTTTTTACTTATAACTACAGGTAGTTCACCACTTAGAGATTTTTCAATGTACTTAAAGAGTGAAATTTGTGCATCAAAAGCAGCCTTTTGGAGTTTTTCTATAGAGGCTTTTCCTATACCACGTTTTGGCTTGTTGATAATACGTATAAGTGAAAAGTCATCATGAGGGTTAGAGAGTACTCTAAAGTATGAAATGATGTCTTTTATCTCTGCACGTTCATAAAATCGCATACCCCCGATGAGTTTAAACCCAAGACCTGCCTTAGAAAAGCCCTCTTCAAGTGAACGAGAAAGTGCATTGATACGGTAAAGTACTGCTATCTCGTCAGGGTCTGTGCCAACATCTAGAAGTTTTTGTATCTCATGAGCGATGGCTTTGGCTTCCATAGACTCATCAAGAGAGTGTAGTAATTTTACATTATCACCTGCCCCCTTATGAGACGTGAGCTTTTTACCTAACCTAGTAGAATTATGTTCTATCAGCATATTTGCTGCTTTTAATATAGGTTCAGTAGAACGATAATTTATCTCAAGTTTTACAGTTTTACATTTTTCAAAATTACTTGAAAACTCTAAGATATTACGTATGTTAGCCCCTCTCCACCCATAAATACTTTGATCATCATCGCCTACAACACAAAGGTTATTGTGCTCAGAAGAGAGGAGTTGGAGGAGTTGAAACTGTAATTCATTGGTATCTTGGTACTCATCTACCATGATGTACTGGTAACGTTTACTTGTTTCTTTACGTAAATCATCATTCTCTGAGAGTATTTTGTACGTAAGCATGAGTAAATCATCAAAATCAACAAGGTTGTTTTCTTCTATATTTTTTTGATACGCCACATAAATAGATGCTATTTTCTTATAATCAGGTAGCTCTGCTTTTTGCTCAACAACTTCAGGAGAGAGTATGGAGTTTTTGTATTTTGAGATTTCTGATGCGATAAATGAGAGATTTAAATCTATCTTTTTTTCTTTAGCTATGGAACGAATAAGACGTTTTTTATCGTCACTGTCTATGATGACAAAGCCGTTGCTACGCCCAAGTTTTTCAATATGGAACTTTAAAAAAAGGAGACCAAATTTATGAAAAGTACAAAGTAAAGGAGGGTAGGAAACACGAGATGGCATAAGTTTTAAGGCACGCTCACGCATCTCTGCAGCTGCCTTATTAGTAAAGGTAAGGGTGAGGGTATTGGCAGGATCAATCCCTACTTCACCTACTAAATATGCGAGTCGTGTGGTAAGTGTTTTTGTTTTTCCTGAGCCAGCACCTGCTAAAATAAGCATAGGCCCATCAATGTGTTCGACAGCCTCTTTTTGTGATGGATTGAGTGCGTTTAAAATCGTTTCCATAAAATTCTCTTTCTTCTTAATCTATTGATTATACCTTTAAAATGATTAGATGTGACCTAAGTAGAGGCTAAGAGAAAATCTTAAAATTAATGTTGTAGGAAATAAAATCATTCTAATAACAATAGGTTATGTTTGTTTTAAGTATAATTTGATATAATAATTTTATTAACTTAATTAATTTTAGGTAAATGTACGAATGTAAGGGACAACAAATGTTAAAAGATTTTGTAAAATTAGAAACATTTTTAACTGTGGCACGCGAAAGAAGTTTTTCTAAAGCATCTGCTAAGTTAGGGATTTCGCAACCAGCAGTTACACAACAAATTAAATTTATTGAAAAATATCTTGCGTGTAAAGTAATTGAACGTAAGAAAAATGGTATTAAACTTACCAATGAAGGTGAAGAACTTTATAAGATAGCTACTAGGCTTGAAAAAGAGATTCACACATCAGAAAAAGATATATTAAAAATTATTAATAAAGAGATTACCTTTAAACTAGGTGCATCATTTACCATTGGAACATATATCATTCCTGGGCAGTGTCTCAATACTATTGGAGAGGCTATTAACAATGATATTAATCTTGATATTGATTTAAGTGATAATATTGTTGCTAAGCTCAAAGATAGAAAACTTGATGTTGGTCTGATAGAGTCACCAGTGATAGATAATGATCTTATCTATAGAGAGTGGTTAGAAGATGAGCTTATTGTTGTCTCTAATGTGCCTATAGCCAAGACACTTAAAACAGAAGAACTTTATGAGTTTTCATGGATTTGTCGTAACGAAGGTTCACATACAAGACGTGTCGTCTCTGAAGTATTTGAAGAACTAGGTGTTTCATGTAAGAGTTTTAATGTGCTTTCTGAAGTGAGTAATACAACAACGATTCTCCAAACACTTAAAAAGAGTGATAGAAAC
>JAMONG010000057.1 GCA_027066595.1 Sulfurovum sp. | reverse complement strand
TTTAAATAAAGAACAGATATTTAAGATGCTTAGGAGTATAATAATTTTATGAAAAACCTCAAAAATGCTCTTTTACTCAAACAACTTTACCAACTTAAACAACTAGGCTACCAATACACTTCAGTGACTATCTTCAAAGAGGATGAGCCTGATTTAAGCTTGCCAAATACGCTACTCTCCTTAGAAAAACAAGCCATGGAATGTCATCTATGCGAATTAAGCAAGAGCAGAAACAAAGTTGCTTTTGGAGAGGGAAATGCTCATGCAGACCTCATGATAGTAGGTGATGCACCAAGTAACAGTGATGACAGTGCAGGAAAAGTATTTACAGGGCGTGCTGGAGACTCACTTAACAAGATGATTGAAAATGTTTTAGGAGTAAGCCGTGAAGAGGTCTACCTGACCAATGTACTAAAGTGCCGTGCATTAGACACACAGTCACCCTCACCCAGCTTTGCACATACCTGTCACCCCTATCTGCTTAAACAGATAGAGCTAGTACAACCCAAAATTATCATCGCTTTTGGTGAACTAGCCTACCACTATTTAACAGGTGATGACAGCATCATGGATGATGTACATGGTACCGTACATGAAAAAGAGAGCTACAAAATCATTCCAACCTACCATCCAAACTATCTACTTAGAAACCCCTCTGCGAAAAAAGAGGTATTTGAAGATTTGAAGAAAATCAAAGCCTTATTGTAAACTTTATATAAAATTTCCTAATTCAAAGCTATTGACATCCTGCATGGGTCACGATAAACACACCAAAAAGCTCTTTAGGGTCATCGCCCTCACTTGCATTGATAGCCCCTTCAAGACCGTGAGGCTGTGGAGGAGGTACAGTACCCATAGGGATATCGATAGTCCCACCCGTATATACACCACTTACAATAGGCTCACCATATAAGTCAAACACAGAGTGTACTCGGTAGGCTGAACCTATTTTCATAAGCTGAGACAAATCAACTGCTACGGTCGCATCTCTATCAAAGTTAAAGATAGTTATACGTCCTCTTCTTAAATCATAACTGTTTTTGATGTAAAATATCTTTTTGCCCGTTGTTGGTGCAGGGTCAAATGTATTTCCACCTAAATCATTGTAATAGTCATTATTTATAGATAATCCCCGAAAGAAAGAAGTATCTTTGATAGATACAGATTGATAATCCCAATTAACACGAACTTCTACTTTTTCAGCAAAATAGTTGTTTTCTAAAGTTGCTCCCTCATTGTTAAAAATATCATCTTTATAGTTAGAAGCCCATCCGATAACTGTTTTTCCTATGTCTGAATACCCTTGATTATTTTTCAATGTAAGATTTTTTACAGGTTGATACCCACCAACAAGACAGTCATACTTTTTCATACCTCTACGTATATCTGATGCTCCTGTTAAAAACCATGTGTTATCTTGTATATCAAAATTCTCTATACCCCTTAACACACCATCTTGCACGACTTTCCCTGTTTGGTAGGCGTGTATACCTGTTCCAAAACCATAAAAAATGACATTATTGGTAATTTTTTTAATGCCATCATAATTTTGCGTATAGATAGCATGTCCATGACCCCGCCCATAAGAGCCATCAGCAGGTTGTGCACTCCATCCATTGTTATAGATGATGCTCCCATAGGTTTCTGTGTCTATTCCTGTAAATCCATCTTTACGTTTACTCCAAGCATCTATACCACTTACATTATCGTGTGAGACAAAATTTATAACTTTATTGGTTGAACCTATAATACTCACACCAGCATTTAACGTAATATCTGAGGGGTTAGAAGAGTTATCTACATAAGAAACTCTATTGTTATCATGACTTGTCACCTCTATGCCATAGTAATGCGTCCATGTACCGTTGATGAGCAAAGCAGCACCTGATGGAGCATCGGTTGTATCAATTGCTACATATTTACCAGGGTATGGTTTTACTTTTATAGGGCTGCTTTGACTTCCTCTTAACTCACTTGTAAACGTGCCTTTATATATCCCCTCCATAAGCCACAAGGTATCTCCATCTTGCACGATGTTATTATTGAGTAGTGCTGTTTGTAAGTCTAGTGGGTCTACCTGTGTACCTGTAGCGGTTGATGTACCATCAGGAGAGACAAAGATACCCACAGGGGTTTCCATGGCTAAAGGCGTACAAGTTGAAGCAGCAAAGGTCGTAGCATCAAACATATTAAATGCATCTCCATGTGCAGGAACTTCATAAACATCAAAAATCCAAATAGTAATGTTTTGTGTGGCAACATTACCTTCACTATCGGTAATAGTAACGCTCAAAGTATATGAATTTTTCACTTCATAGTCTGGTGCACTCATAAATGTGAGAATACCTGTCCCTTGGTCGATAGTAAAAGAAGCCGCATCTGTACCGCTAAGTTGATACGTTACATTACCCTCAGCATAAGCATGGGTAATTGTCATCGCGTAAAGACTGTTTTCATCTACATTCATCCCTGAACTTGAAGTAACCCTAAAGGTTTTGTCTTCTTTTTGCAAGATAAAATTAGTGATAATCACCATCACTGCATCAAGTTGTTTTTGTGTTAAGTTCTGTTTTTGATTGCTTTGTTCAGCATGAAGAAAAGAGAGTGAAAACATAAGCATTATAAGCAGGTATTTTAAAGTAAAAAACAAGGGAACTCCTCAATTAAATAATATTCAAGTCCCTATATTTAAAAGTATAGCACATTATTTATGCATGTATCTTGATTATTAACATAATGACTATTTTGCTATACTCCCTCTTATGAAAATACGACTAGGTACATTTAATCTTTATCAATTTGCCGAGCCTCCTTACGCTTGGTACACAAAAAAAGACAAGTTCAACAACAAGCAATGGGAAGAGAAAACCAGATGGATTACAGAACAGATACGCAAGATGGATTGCGATATCATAGGCTTTCAAGAGGTATTTTCACAAGATGCCTTAGAGAGTCTCGTTAAAGAGTTGGGGTTTGCCTATTTTGCTACAGCCGATGTAGCCAAACTAAGCACTAATAACCCCAAGAAGTACGTCACAACCACAGTTGCCTTAGCCTCTAAGTACCCCATAGTCAACTTACAAAAAGTAAGACCTCACTCACCTAGTCTTAAAATTCATGGATTTAAAGGGCATTTTACATTTTCAAGAGCACCCATAAAAGCAACCATCATCCTGCCTAATGGTCAAGAGTTTTTAATCTATGTTTGCCACCTCAAATCAAACAGAGACAATGCTTTTGAGTATACCTTTAAAGATACCGATAGCCTAGGTCATAAAAAAAAGCTTGTCTTTGAAACACTCACAGACAAACACTCTGTCTCATTGCAACAAAGACTTTGTGAAGCCTCCTCTCTTTTCTATGACATCAGAAAGTCCAAAAGCAAACCTGCTGTACTGCTCTGTGACCTAAACGACAAAGAGTTCTCACTCACCATAGAGGCTCTTACAAATTACAAGTACCAT
>JAMONG010000056.1 GCA_027066595.1 Sulfurovum sp. | reverse complement strand
TGTCACAGCGTATTTTGGCGATGCGTTCAAAAAGGTAAGCAGAAGTAAGTGCAGAGTGGTAGCTCGTACCACAGGCACAGATTTTGATGGCTTTGATGCCATTAAAAAGTGAAGCGTCTATCTCGTCAAAATCTATACTGTCATCTAACACACGTCCCATCATAGTCTCACCCATGACACGGCTTTGTTCATAAATCTCTTTTTCCATGAAGAAACGGTAGCCATCCTTTTGGGCAGAGATTTTGTCTGCAGTGAGTGCTTGTTTGGTAAAACTTTTTTCGCCATTGGCATCAAAGAGTTTGAGTACACCTTCTTTGGCATACCCATACTCACCATCTTCTAGGTAATACACCTCTGTAGCCTTACCGATGATAGGTGTATCTGAAGAAGCAAAATAGACATCATCACCATTGAACCCTACAAGCATAGGTGAGCCATGTTTTGCAAAGTAAATAGTGTCAGTGTCTGCTTCGGTGATGAGTAGTGTGGCATACGCACCATCGAGTCTTGCTATGGTTTTTTCAAAAGCTTCAAACACAGACTCTGCACTTTTATGTTCTTTTTCAAAAAGGTGTACGATAGTTTCTGTATCTGTTTGGCTTAAAAAGTTTACGCCATCTGCTTGCAGTTCTTTTTTAAGCTCTTGGTAGTTCTCTATGATACCGTTGTGTACCACATAAGAGTATGCACCTAAGTGTGGATGTGCGTTAAGTTCTGTAGGTTTACCGTGTGTTGCCCAGCGTGTATGTCCGATGCTGATACCAAAGCCTTCTGTGGAGTAAGACTTTGTTTTTTCTCTAAGATTTTCTAGTTTACCTATGGCTTTAAACTGGTTAAGTTTTTCGCCCTCTATGACAGCGATGCCTGCTGAGTCATACCCTCGGTACTCTAATTCTTGTAGACCTTCAAGTAAGATTTCTTTTTTTTCATTTTTTCCTAAGTAACCAACGATTCCACACATATTAGTTTTCCCTTGTAAGTTTATCTATTATTAGTTGGGTATTATGACAAAAGTTTCCATTCTTTTCGATGAGAAACATATCTCTGGCTCTGTTTTTAAGTGTATGTACTTTAGCAGTGACAATGTCTATATTCATATTGTCAAACATATCTATGATGTAGGCAAGTAACCCTCTTTGGTCTTTGGCGTTGATGTGCATGATGGCATAGGTTTTAGAGTGGTCACAGTCTATCTCTATCTCTTCTTGTTTGATACTTGCGTTGAGGGTGTTTCCAAGTGTAGTAAGGGTAAAGGCTTTGTCTATCTTCTCTTCCAAAAAGCCTACTTCATCTTCATCTATGCGTTCAGAGAAGTCTATTTTGAAGTATTTGAGTTCATTGAAGAGTTTACAGATGTCCATATTGACCACATGTAAGGTAGAGAGTTCTGCAAGTAGATAACTCAAATTAAAGCTGTCTGCTCTTATAATCTCTATAGTGAGGTGTGTTTTATTTGAGATAGAATAGGTGTATGTTTTTGTTTCAAATGCCCTTTGGGTTATCGCCATGATACGCTCTGGTGTATAACGTAAAAAGAGTAGATTTGAGGGTATGGAGAGTATCTTGTTTTGTTTAGAACGCGGTAGTAAATTAAAATCAGAATGACGTTTAAGCGAGGTCACTTTTTTACTACGTTTTGCAGCTTCATCTAGCATAGTGGTTTGACTAAGTACTTCCACAGCATGTTTATAGAGTGTACGTAAAAGCTTTTTAGAGTATGAGTTATAGATGTCGTTGCCTACCCCAGACATATCTGCATAGGTCAAAATATATATCATGTCTAAGCGTTTTTGTGTCTTAAAATGTGAGGCAAACGATAAGATAACTGTTTCGTTATAGATGTCTTCACGTTGTGCAACTTTAGACATGAGTGTATGGTGGTGTATAAGGCTTTCACCTATCTCTATGAGAGCCATATCTACACCCATCTTAGCGGCAAATATTTTAAAAAGTGAAGCACTCACATAGTGGTGGTCTCGTTTTCGTCCTTTGCCTGCATCGTGTAAAAAAACTGCAAGTTTGAGCATCATCTGCTCATCACTACTTAGTGCTTCCCATAGTTTACGTATAAAGTCATCTTCTATGTGTTCTAGATGATAGAGACAACGTAGTGAATGTGTATCTACAGCATAGGCATGGTAGCCATCAAACTGTGGTAAGTCGACTACCTTTTTGACAGGAGGGATAGTGTACCCAAGAAGTTTTGCATAAGAGAGTGCCACCAAAGATGAATAAGCATGAGGCGTACGAAAAAGCATCTGTATACTCTTATAAAGCTCTTTGCTTAGACGCTCTGGTTTTTCTATGGTAATGAGTTGTTTCAAGAGTGTAGGGTGGGCATGGTAGGGTTGTTCTGAGGCTTTTACTAAATGCATAAGTACACTGTTGTATTTTTTAGACCGTTTATTGGGGTAGAGGTAATGTTTCTCGGGGTTCTCTTTTTTGTAAGTACTGGTCATATTGTCTAGCCATATCATACTGTAGAGTCTAATGGTTTTAAGGCTTCCTGTGACCTTAGAGGCAAAACGCATATGGTCTTTTTTACTCATCTCATAGCCCAATAGTGTGGCGATGTCTGGTATGAGGTCTAGGCGAAGTTTGTCCTCTTTTCGTTTGGCTACCAGATGTAGAGCAGAACGTACACGAAACAAAAACTCTAAGGCGATACGAAAAGTTTTATATTCTTTTTCATCGACGATGCTTGTGGGTAGAGATTTGATGTTATCGGTATTGTAAAGTGCTTTGCCTATCCAGTACACAAGATTTGCATCTCGAAACCCTCCTGCTCCATCTTTGAGGTTTGGCTCCATGGTGATGGGGTATTTGTGATGTTTTTTCTCTTGCTCTTCCAGTTTGAGTTGTATGAACTTTTCTATGTCATCATGGCGTATATGGTTGATGGCATTTTGTGTCTCCACCCAAATGAAGTGAGAACCCTCGATAAACCGAGATTCCATAAGTGCTGTTTTTATGGTGATGTCTGTTTTAGAGACTTCAAAAAGGTCATCTACCGTATGGACACGATGACCCAATTTTAATCCTGTGTCCCACAAGATGTAGAGTATTTTTTCTATCATCTCTTTGCTGTTGTATCCAGGGACTTCTTTATAGACCAGCATGAGGTCTATGTCTGAATGAACACAGAGTTGTTCACGTCCGTAAGAGCCTAAAGCCACGAGTGCTAAGGGAATAGAGTTAGACATAGGAGCATAGTCACCAAACATCTCTCTTTTGGCTACTTTGTAGACCAGTTTTAGGATACTGTCTATTTTTTTTGTATGTTTAACGAGGAAGTCTTTACCTCCAGAGGTAGCAAAGGTATCTTCTAAGGTATCGAAGTAGCTCTTGATGTCTTGTTTGATGACTTTTGCTATCTGAAAATCGGGTGCGTTTTCATACAAAAGTTCTTCGATTTGTGCTTTCACTTTCTCCACTATACTCTCCATAATGTTATATTGGTATAATAGCGAAAATAACTAATGGTGGATATGTCATAGATGG
>JAMONG010000055.1 GCA_027066595.1 Sulfurovum sp. | reverse complement strand
TGCCACTCGTATCTGAACCACTTTTAGAATCTGAATGATACTCTACTTTGATTTCTACGATGTTTCCATCACTGTCTTTAATCAACTCTTTACAGGTGATGATGTAGGCATACTTAAGCCGTACAGATTGCTCTGGTGTTAGACGAAAGTAGCCTTTAGGAGGGTTTTCATCAAAGTCATTTCTGTCGATGTATATCTCTTTAGAAAAAGGTAGTTTTCTTGAACCCTCTTTGGGGACATCATGTGGATAGTACGATGCGTCTATCTCTTCTGTTCCATCATAGTTGATAATGCTTACTTTAAGTGGGTTCATGACACACATGACACGGGGTACTTTGGTATTGAGGTCATCTCGTATAGCAAATTCCAGTTGTGCGACATCTACCATAGAGTTGGCTTTGGCAATGCCGATGCTGTCACAGAAGTTGAGTATAGACTCTGGGGTATATCCTCTTCGTCTTAAGCCTGCGATGGTAGGCATACGCGGGTCATCCCAACCACTTACCTGCCCACCTTCGACTAACTCTAGCAGTTTTCTTTTACTCATGACAGTGTAGTTGATGCCCAGTCTTGCAAACTCATGTTGGTACGGTCTTGGCGGTTCAAGTTCCAGTGTGTCAAGTACCCAGTCATAAATGGCACGGTTGTTTTCAAACTCTAGGGTACAGATGGAGTGTGTTACACCCTCTATGTAGTCAGACAAGCAGTGAGCAAAGTCATACATAGGGTAGATAGCCCACTTGTCTCCAGCTCTAAAATGGTGTGCATGCCGTATGCGGTAGAGTAGGGGGTCACGCATTTTCATATTGGCTGCACCCATATCTATCTTCGCTCTTAAGATATGCTCTCCCTCTTTAAACTCACCCTTTTTCATACGCTCAAAAAGCTCTAAGTTCTCTTCTACGGAACGCTTTGCATACTTACTTCTTTTACCAGCTTGGGTGACAGTACCACGATACTCACGTATCTCTTCTTCACCTAGACTGTCAACATAGGCTTTGCCCATCTTGATAAGTTCTATGGCATAGCCATAGAGTGTGTCAAAGTAGTCAGAGGTATAACGTACATCATCTTGCCACTCAAAGCCCAGCCACTGTACAGCATCTTTGAGTGCTTCAACGTACTGTGTGTCTTCTGTAGTAGGGTTGGTATCGTCCATTCTAAGGTTACAGTGTCCTTGGTAGTCTTTGGCAATACCAAAATTGATACTGATAGATTTGGCATGTCCAATGTGAGGAAAACCGTTTGGTTCAGGAGGAAAGCGTGTGACTACCTCTTGGTATTTCCCTGATTTTAAATCTTCTTCAACTATTCTACGTAAAAAATCTTTGCTCTTGTTTTCCATGTGTTATTCAGCCTTTTCTTATTGGTTGTATTTTAGCTAATTAGTGCTTATCGTTTAGGTTAGCGAAGAGAGATGAAGATAAAATGGATAAATAAGCCATTTTACTCTATATGTTATGTTAACCAAAAACTCAAAAAAACTCAAAAAATCCTTATAAAGCACGCTAAAATCGATTCTGAGCGTTTTTTAAGCCTTTTTACAAGCCTATACGATAAAATATTCTAACTTTATTTAAAGGAAGAGAATTGTCAGATTTATTTGAAAATAACGATAATACCCAAGAGATACTCATAGAAGACAGTATGAAGGCTTCTTACCTTGACTACTCTATGTCAGTCATCGTAGGGCGTGCCTTGCCAGATGCTAGAGATGGGCTTAAACCTGTACATAGAAGAATACTCTATGCGATGGAAGACCTACACCTTTCACATCGTGCTGCCTATAAAAAGTCTGCACGTATTGTCGGTGATGTTATCGGTAAGTATCACCCACATGGTGACAACTCTGTGTATGATGCACTTGTACGTATGGCACAAGACTTTTCTATGCAAGCACCACTAGTTGACGGTCAAGGTAACTTTGGTTCAGTCGATGGTGATAATGCAGCGGCGATGAGATATACCGAAGCACGTATGACTCGCATAGCTGAAGAGCTACTCTCTGACCTAGACAAAGACACAGTAGACTTCGTACCAAACTACGATGACTCTATGAGTGAGCCAGATGTTCTGCCAGCTCGTGTACCTAACCTTTTACTTAATGGTTCAAGCGGTATCGCAGTTGGTATGGCTACGAACATTCCTCCTCATAGACTAGAAGAGCTTATAGAAGCACTCATCCTTCGTATAGATGATGCAGATGCAACGATAGAAGATATGATGAAAATCGTTAAAGGTCCTGACTTTCCAACGGGCGGGATTATCTTTGGTAAAAAAGGGATTACTGATGCCTATACTACTGGGCGTGGACGCATAAAAGTACGTGCTAAAACACATATAGAAGAGACAAAAACAAAAGAAATCATCATCATCGATGAGCTTCCTTTTCAAGTGAACAAATCTAGACTCATAGAAAACATCGCACAACTGGTACGAGACAAGCATATAGAAGGCATATCAGAGATACGTGATGAGTCTGACCGTGAGGGTATGAGAGTAGTCATCGAGCTTAAGCGTGATGCAATGTCTGAGATAGTGGTAAACAACCTCTTTAAACAGACACAGATGCAAGTGACGTTTGGTATCATCATGCTGGCTATTAACAACAAAGAGCCAAAAGTATTTAACCTTATGGAACTGTTTGACATCTTCTTAAAGCACAGAAAAACCGTTGTTATTAGAAGAACGATTTTTGAACTTGAAAAAGCAAGAGCAAGAGCACACATCTTAGAAGGTCTTAAAATCGCTGTCGATAACATCGATGAAGTGATTAAGATTATTCGTGCATCTTCAGACGATGCAGATGCTTCTGAAAACTTGATGTCTCGTTTTAAACTCTCCGAGATACAAGTAAAAGCTATCTTAGAGATGAGACTTAGACGTTTAACGGGTTTAGCTATAGAGAAGATTGAGACTGAGTTAGCAGAGTTACTTAAACTCATCGCAGAGCTTGAAAGTATCTTGAAAAGTGAAGATAAAATCAATGTGATTATCCGTGAAGAGCTAGTTGAAATAGGTGATAAATTTAGCATCCCTAGACGTACTGAAATTGTAGATGACTATGATGACATCGACATCGAAGACCTCATTCCTAATGAGCCTATGGTTGTGACGATTACACACCGTGGGTACATTAAGCGTGTGCCTGTGAAGCAGTATGAAAAACAACACCGTGGTGGTAAAGGTAAAACAGCAGTTACTACCTACGATGATGACTTCATAGAGAGCTTCTTTACATCAAATACACATGATACACTCATGTTTGTAACTGACCGTGGACAGCTTTATTGGCTGAAAGTTTACAGAATCCCTGAGGGCTCTCGTACGGCTAAAGGTAAAGCAGTAGTGAATCTTATAAATCTTCAAAAAGATGAGAAGATTATGGCTATCATTCCAACGACTGACTTTAACGACGACAAAGGACTTGTGTTCTTTACTAAAAATGGTATCGTAAAACGTACAAACTTATCTGAGTACTCTAACATCAGAAGTAATGGTGT
>JAMONG010000054.1 GCA_027066595.1 Sulfurovum sp. | reverse complement strand
AAAAAGAATTTGAAATCATTGCTAACAAAATTGCTGATGTACTTGACAATATCAACGATACTGATTTACAAGCTAAAATAAAAGATGAAATGAAAATACTTGCACAAGATTTTATTATCTATGAAAAATCAATCTACTAGGTCATTAAAATAAAAGTTTTTGATTTAGAATTTTCGCCTGATTACTATTACATCAAACGTTCAGCGATTGTTGAAAAAATACCTTTCAACAATCGTACTTTCTATGCGAAATTTGAACGTATTGACGAAGTTCCCACAGAACTGGTACTCAAACAACACTTTAACAGACAATATACGATTGCACTCCCTTTACTCACAAATAACCATACAAACTACCTAGTCATCGAATACAAAGGGGATGAGTATCAACGCTTTTATCATCTTATCAAACACCTTTTTAAAACATTAGAGATAGATAATTATCATATTTATCAAGGTAAAGATGTGGAACGTCTGCAGGTATTTATCGAGGTTAATAATCTCTTGTTAGAAGAAGCAGATGTAAGATTAAAAAACTACTCTGATGCACTTAAAGAGAAAATGACTAAAAAATGGAAGACCCTCCCCTCTTTAAATCTTCCCGATGCCTATAACATCGTAACTGTACCCTACACTCATATTTAAATATATATAAATATGCTATAATCAATTCAAAATAATTTCTGGAGAGTTACCCCTCATGAATGATCATAATCTTGATGACCTCATTATCGACACTACCGCACCTAAAAATAATAAAACCAAAGGTCTTTTGACTATTACTGCTTTGTTTATTGTTGTATTAATCGTTGCGATTATACTTACTAGGACACTACTAAAGTCACCAGAAAACAGTGAACTTCATTTTGAAGAGAATTTAAGTGATATGATAGCACCTGAACTTAAACTACAAGAACCGACTAAAGAGATTAAAATTGCGAAACCTAGAGATGAGCTTTCACTTCCTACCGTCATCGAAGAGAAGATACAGGCATCTAAAGAAGAAGAAATTAAAGCACCAGAGGTTAGTAACGAGATAACAACACCTAAAGTGACCGAACAAGTACCTCCAAAAGTAGTAAAAGAGCCTACTGTAGCTACACCAAAAGTAACTAAACCTGTCCGTAAACATATAGTAAAACCAAAAGTTCAAGTAAAAAAACCTATTACAAAACCTACAAAAAAATCTGTCACAACACCTAATAGTACAGCATCAGGAACTTATTATGTACAGGTAGGTTCGTTTAAAGAAAACCCAAGTAAACGTTTTTTATCAGTTATTAAAAGCAGTGGCTTTGCATACCATGTCACATCACCTGACAGAACAGGATATAAAAAGCTACTTATAGGTCCATACAAAACCAGAGCCGATGTAGATAAAGCACGTGATGTTATACGCGACCGTATTCATAAAAGTGCCTTCGTAGTAGAAAAGTAATCCATTATGCACAAAACCATACTCTTTGACCAATTTACTCCTGTCGCACTCTATGGAAAGATTAAAGAGATTTTTCCAAATGAAATCACCATGCTCTTTGAATCTGTGGTAAATACCTCTGATGGTAACTTTTCTTTCATTACCATAGGGGCAAAAGAACGCTTATCTTATAAAGATAAAACCACTACACACATTGATGAACAAGGTACAAAAAAAACCTTAGATACTGACCCTTTCACATTTTTAAAAAACTACTACGCTTCTGTTGATAAAGCCATGTATAAGGCTAAAGCACAAGAGCTTGGCTTCTCTTTTGTTGATGGATTCATAGGTTTTATCGCTTATGATATGGTAAAAGTTTTTGAACCTACACTTGAAGAAAGTATGGATGGCTTAGATGACCCCTTAGACACACCCGATCTAGATTTGGTACGTCCATCTATCATCCTAGCATTTTCACATAAGTCTTCTAAACTTACCCTCATACTTAATGATGAAAGTATGAAAGAAAGCCTAGATGAAATAGAAAACATCTTGCATGCAACCTCTACACCCATGCCACTCAAAGCTGTGGTACTTGATGGTGAGGGTACATTTAGTATAGATGAGGAACGCTACAAAAAGCTTGTAGATGAATCTAAAGAAAACATACGTTCTGGAGATATATTTCAAATACTCCTCTCTAACCGTTACACACAAAAAGGCTACATTGACCCTCTTAGTTTTTATAGAGTCTTGCGTTCTAAAAACCCCTCACCTTACCTCTTTTTACTTGACTATGAAGAGTTCTCTATCTGTGGTTCTAGCCCTGAAGTGATGGTACGTTTAACTGAGGGGGAGATACTCCTTCGTCCTATAGCAGGTACACGTAAACGTGGTAAAAATGCCAAACGTGACAAAGAGCTTGAACTAGAGATGCTTGCAGACCCAAAAGAGTGTGCAGAACACCTCATGCTCATAGACCTTGGACGTAACGATGTAGGGCGTGTGGCTAAAACAGGTACAGTCAAAGTCACAGACATGATGCGTGTAGAGAAGTACTCTCATGTGATGCATATGGTCACCGATGTAACAGCCCAACTTGACGAAGATAAAGATATGTTTGACCTCTTTGCTGCGACATTTACCGCAGGTACGATGACAGGAGCACCTAAAATAGAAGCGATGAAACTCATAGCCAAATTTGAAGGGTTAAAACGTGGCTTTTACTCAGGTGCTGTTGGCTACTTCTCTTTTAATGGCAACATGGACTCATCTATAGCCATACGTACTTCACTCATCAAACCAGACAGCATTACCTTACAAGCTGGTGGTGGTGTGGTAGCAGACTCCATTCCTGAACTAGAGTATCTTGAAATGAACAACAAACTTGGTGCTCTGCTGGCTACATTAAAAGAGATGGAAAGTTTATAGGCATGGCAAAAGAAATTTTTGCCATCTTTGGAAACCCAGTCTCTCACTCCAAATCTCCACTTATGCACAATCTAGCCTTTCACGATCTAGGCTATGATGCTTGTTATACACGTTATCTACTTGAAGATGGAAGTACCCTAAAAGAGACATTTTTCAACTTACAACTCAAAGGTGTCAACGTCACTGTACCACACAAAGAAGCAGCTTTTAATGCCTGTGATATACTTGACCCTTTTGCTCAAAAGATAGGTGTGGTAAATACCATCGTAGAGCGTGAGGGTAAGCTGTATGGCTACAACACTGATGCCCCTGGATTTTTAAAAGCCATCTCAGAATTTCAAGCGGTCAAAAGTGTACTTTTTTTGGGAGCTGGAGGCACGGCACAGTCAACATCAAGCATCTTACGTGATGAGGGCTATGAGGTCACCCTCCTTAACAGAAGTGCGGCACGTTTGGAAAAGTATCAAAAAGAGGGTTTTGAGACCTACACCTTTGAGAATTTTCAGCCTAAAGCCTATGACTTAGTCATTAACATGACCTCTGCTGGACTTGAAGATGACAGCCTCCCTGCTCCTAAAGAGATATTAGATACTCTCATACCACAAGCCAAAGCATGTGTAGATGTCATTTATGGGAAAGAGACACCCTTTTTAAAGCTTGCTAAATCACATAACAGA
>JAMONG010000053.1 GCA_027066595.1 Sulfurovum sp. | reverse complement strand
AGGTACTTGCTTCGTTTACTCTCATCCATCGTGGCTAACCCTACAGGACAGTTACGTCCCCCTGCTCCTGAACACTCTCTCGCACGTATGCACCCAGCAGATATCATGAACCCACGAGCAATGTTGATGAAGTCTGCACCATGACAAAGCATCTCTACCACATCATCTGGAGTGAGTACTTTTTCTGCTGCGATGATTTTTATATCATCTCTAAGCCCATACGCTTCCAATACTGTAACAACTATGGCTAAAGCCTCACGTATAGGTAGTCCTATTTTAGACATCATCTCCAAAGGTGCAGTAGCAGAACCACCATCTCCTCCATCTATAGTAAGAAAGTCTGCGATGCTTTTACCCTCTTCTTTTCTGTCTTTAAGTGCTTGAGCGTAGGTTTCAAAGTCTTCTTTGGTTGAGATGACTATCTTAAAGCCTACAGGCTTGTGTGAGAGTGTTTGTAAAGTAGAGATAAAGTCAAAAAAACGCTCCATATCTGTAGCAAATGGAAACCTGTTTGGGCTTATGAGGTCTTGGTGTGCAGGTATACCTCTGTAGTAGGCGATGTCATCACTTACTTTAGAGGCTAAAAGTTTACCTCCTGTCTGTTTAGCACCTTGTGCAAGCTTTATCTCTGTCATCTTAGCAAAACGCATTACTTTTTGGTAACGCAAGGCATCAAACCTACCCTCTTTGTCGCGTACACCATAGAGTCCTGAACCCATTTGAAAGATGATGTCAGGGATGCTCTGTGGTACTTCATCAGGAAAATAATCTATATGTTTATCCCAATTTATACGAAAATAGAGTAACTTTATATTATCAAATATAAAAGAGCCTCTATCATTTTGTCTTACGACCATCTTGCGGTATACACGTTGAGAAACCTCTTTGTTAGTAGTGAATCGTAATATTCTATAGACCCCTCTTGCAAACCAAGTGCCTTGTTTTATCTCTAAATAGTCTGTGCATTCACAGTCTTCTACATTGAGTGTGGCTAAAAAGTTTGAAGTAAGTCCACCCTCACCTGTATTAATGGGAAATTCACCTTTGAACGCACCGATGGAAAAAGCACGTGTTCCCTCTGGTGAGATAGCTCCATCACTCATCGCAGAACGCCCAATAATACTTCTACTGACATAAGGTATCTCTCTTTTTTCACCAAAAGTAACGCTAAACTCTTCTTGTACTTCATCTACCTCTTTTACAAAGTTTGCATGTTTAAAAAGGGTTCTTTGATTGCCATAGGGTTTTGTAGGAGAGAAAGAGAGGTAAGGATTTTTAGCACGTGCAACCTTAGTGACCCACTCTATTTTTTCAAAAGAGTTATAAAACTTTTCATCTCCAAAATACTGACGCATAGGGCCTCGTAACATATAAAAAAGATAACGTAAACGCCCTATAAGCGGATAGTTTATGAGTAGCTGGTTTTTTCTTTGTATAAACCTATCATAAATATACATGCTCACAAATACTATGAATAGTACAATCAATAGTATTTTAATCAGAATACTCCAGTCTGCTGCTAAAAGAGGAAAATTGGCAAATACTTTTTCACTATTCATTGTTGCCATCCTTAAATATAAGATTATCTAGCGAATATTTACCTGCTCCAAAACTGGCTAATATAATGAGAAAAAGAAGATAATATAGTGGTATCTCTATACCATTGTTTTCAACAGAATAGCCATACTGTGCATGTACAAAAAACATAGCTCCTAGCATAATAAAAGAGAGAAAAATAGCTATCTGACGGGTAAATAAACCTAACACAAGCAAGACAATCCCCATAATCTCTAAAGCCGAAACAAGATAAGCTGCGACAGTTGGTAAAGGTATAGCAATACTCTCAAACCATGTGGATGTGACTTTAATATCATTTATTTTCATCAGTGCGGGCATAGAAAAACCATAGGCAAGTGTTAATCTTATACCTAATATAATCAAATGTTTTGGATACGAAAACAGTACCGCGACTTCCCCTAAAACATTGTGCATATTTTCTCCTTTAGTAGACAGGTATAAAATGAAGTACTAGTGCATCAAAGATGCTTTTTAAACCTACACCCACCAAGTGTAACCGTCTTACCCTTGGCTGTCTGGACCACTATATAGGCTAGCGTACCTTCAGCATCTGTATCGGGCATCTCTTCATCTATCATACGGAGTGCCTCTTTAGTAGACGTTTTTGTCCACTTTTTTTCGTAAGTGTACTGGGTATATAAATCCATCGGCTAAACTAAACCTAGTTCAGCAAATATAGGTTCTACCTGTAACCACCACTCTTCTAGTTTATTGTTTAAGTCTGATATTGCTGATTTTTCCTCTTTCCACTCTTCAATTTTCTCTAGTATGAGGGGTTTTTCAACTTCAGATATATCTGTTGCATTTTTGATATGGGCTACAGCCTGTTCAATTTTTTGTTCCATGATGACTCCTTTGATAATTTATTGTAGTTCATTCTTTACTTATTGTCAATCTATTTATAGTGATTAGTATAATTTAGATAGAATTAAGTATTCATTTATGAGAGGATAAGCTTTGAACTACTCTATCAAAGATTTTATAGAAAAAGATTCATCATCAGGCATACTGCTTATCATTGTGACTGTCTTGGCACTTATTTTGCAAAACTCTGCGATATCAGGAATATACAATATCTTTCTAAATACTCCCGTCGAGATACGATTTGGAGAGTTACAGATAGCAAAACCTCTTTTTCTTTGGGTAAATGATGGTCTCATGGCTATCTTCTTTTTTGTGATTGGGTTAGAAGTCAAACGAGAAGTGATGGAGGGACATCTCTCTTCTCTTTCACTTATTACCTTACCTGGGATTGCTGCACTTGGTGGTATTGCTGTGCCTGCACTGGTATTTATCGCTTTTAACAATGGTGCAGAATTTGACATGAATGGCTGGGCTATTCCTACGGCTACAGACATCGCTTTTGCCTTAGGTGTCTTGTCTTTACTTGGTAACCGTGTGCCTATTTCACTTAAAGTATTTCTTATGGCTCTTGCGATTATTGATGACCTTGGAGCCATCGTTATTATCGCACTTTTTTATACTTCTGACCTCTCTACACTTTCTATTAGCATCGCTGCTGTGGCACTCTTTGTACTTTTTGTCATGAACCGTTTGGGTGTGGCTAAACAAGGGGCATATATTTTAGTGGGTATGGTACTATGGGTATCTGTTTTAAAGTCAGGTGTTCACGCAACACTCTCTGGGGTAGCACTGGCATTTATGATACCCCTCTACTCTAAAGATGAACAGGGTAAGACATTTTCTATCGCAAAACATATGGAACATAGCTTGCATTACTGGGTCGCATTTTTCATACTTCCTCTTTTTGCTTTTGTCAATGCAGGGGTTGACCTAAGAGGCATCTCTCTTAATGAGATGGCAGGTCCTGTACCTATGGGAATTATGATGGGACTTTTTATAGGTAAACAAGTAGGTGTCTTCGGCTTCTCTTGGGTAGCCATAAAACTTGGTCTTACCTCCATACCTAAAGGAGCAAACTGGGTTACA
>JAMONG010000052.1 GCA_027066595.1 Sulfurovum sp. | reverse complement strand
ATCTACAATACCTTCGTTGTTGATAGGCAAGTAGGTTACTTTGCATCCCATACTTTCTATCCACTTTGCAGTAGATATGATAGAAGGGTGTTCTACTTCTGAGACCATAATATGGTTCTTTTTACCTGTAAGGATGTACTCGAAGTAGATAGACTTTAGTACCCAGTTATTACTTTCAGTCGCACATGAAGTGACGATAACAGAATCTTCTCTTGGTGAGTTGATACCTGAATATATTTTTTCCATACCTTGCTTAATAGCGGGGTGTGTTTCAGAGGCAAAAAGGTGAAGTGAATTTGGGTTACCATATTTTTGTACAAAGTAAGGCTCCATCGCTTCATAGACATGTGGGTCAACGATAGTAGTTGCGTTATTGTCTAAGTAAATGTTCATGTTATTCCTTATGAAAACGAGTCTCATTTTAAATAAGACTAATTTTGTCCTAATTGATTTAAAGGATAATACGCTCTTATTCTTAAAATAAGATAAAACACACTTTTGATGTATATCAATCGACTGACTATATAAAAAGCTATATAATAAAAAATGACACTTAATTATAAAGGATTAATGATGGCAAAAAGTATAAAAGAACATGGATTAAGCATCGCAATAAAAAGAAGTAAAAAAAGAGTATTTATAGAAGTAACAATGCTTGGGAAATTAACACATGAAGATTATCAAGTATTTGTTCCTTTAATCGATAAAGCATTAAAAAATGTAAAAGGATTAGAAGTAGATCTTTTAGCAGACATGAGAGGTTTTAAAGGTTGGGAGTTCATGGCTGCTTGGGATGATTTTAAATTTGGAGTAAAACATCGTAATACATTTGATAAAGTAGCCATCTTAGGAAACAAAAAATGGGAAGAAGCTTCAGTGGCGATGATGAGTCATCTTATGAAAGGTGAAGGTAAGTTTTTTAAAGAGAGAGACAAAGCACTCTCTTGGTTATTAAAGTAGTTTAAAAATTTGAGGGAGTAGGTGAGTTAATGAGGCTGTAAAATTCATTTCTCGTACGCTCATCACTTTTAAAAAGCCCACGAAGTGCAGAACTTACAGTCGTTGAATTTATCTTCTGTACGCCTCTCATCTCCATACACATGTGCCGTGCATGAACTACCACAGCTACACCTTTAGGCTTAATAGATTTTAAAATGGCATCTGCTATCTGTTCTGTCATCTGTTCTTGTATTTGTAAACGTCTTGCGTAAACATTTACGATACGAGGTATTTTGGAAAGTCCAACCACTTTGCCATCTGGAATGTAGGCTACATGGGCACGCCCTATGATGGGTAGCATGTGGTGTTCACACATAGAGTAAAACTCGATGTCACGTACTAAAACCATCTCATCATTACTTGTGGTAAAGAGGGCTTGGTTAAGTATCTCTTCGGGGTTTTGGTCGTAGCCTTCTGTGAGAAACTTTAGGGCTTTGGCTACACGAGAGGGAGTCTTTTGTAAACCTTCGCGCGTAGGGTCTTCACCTAAAAGCTCAAGTACTTTGGTTACGGCTTGTTCAAATTCTTCATCTTTAGTCATCGTTTTTCCAAATGTTAATATCTTTGTATTGTATCTAAATACAATTTAACTATTTTTTCATCTATTTTAGAGATAGCAAGTTTACGTATCTCTTCTGTACTAAAGTAGTGCTCTTGTTCACAGTCTAGTTCATCATAGACATAGACTTTAGAGATGCTTTTAAAGTGTGTATAGATATGGGTGATTTCTCCTATATACTCTGAGGCACAAAGAGGTACTTCTATAGAGGGAAAACCCCAAAGACCATGCAGGAACTTGCCTTTTCTTTGGGTAAGTGAAAGTTTGTCATTGTACAGAGATATCATAATGTTTTGTTCGCGTGTGGGGACAACTCTTTTTTTCTTTATAGGGTAGAGAGTAGGTTCGTCTTTTCCTTTACAAACATCACTTAGAGGACATTCTTCACAGTGAGGATTTTTAGGTGTGCAGACGCTTGAGCCTATGTCCATCATCGCTTGGTTGTAATCAAAGGGATTTTCTTTGTCTACAAGCTTATAAGCGATTTCCCATAGCTCTTTATCTTTAGGTGTTTTTAGTTTTTCTAGGCGACAGAGAATACGCTTGACATTGGCTTCCATGATAGGAACAGGCTTTTTGTAGGCAAAGGTTGCTACTGCATGTGCCGTGTTTAACCCGATACCAGGAAGTGTTATGAGTTCATCTATCTCTGTAGGTAATGTCTTTACTAACCCAGCCGTTTTATGTAAATTTTTAGCACGGTTATAGTACCCAAGTCCCTCCCACATTTTAAGTACATCATCTAAAGGAGCATTTCCCAAATCTTTAAGGGTTGGAAACTTCTTTAAAAAAGGAAAATAATAACGCTCTAAAACGGTTTTGACTTGTGTTTGTTGAAGCATCACTTCAGAGAGGTAGATATGGTAAGCATCATTGGTTCTACGCCAAGGTAGGTCATGTCGTCCATGCTTTTTGTACCAATGATGGATGTTTTGATGGGTATTTTTCATGTTTGGATTATAGCTTAAGTAGATAGTACAACTTATTAGCAGTGGCAAATAAAGAGTTTGTTACAATAAGACAATGAATGAACAGGGGTAAATGTGAAAATATTGGTAACAGGTGGTGCAGGGTACATAGGATCACATACTTGCGTAGAGTTACTCGACGCAGGGTATGAAGTGGTTATTTTTGACAATTTTTCCAATGCTTCTGTAGGAAGCATTAAACGAGTTGAAAAGATTGTAGGTCAAAAGATTCCTTATATAGAGGGAGACATCCGTTCCAAGCAAGACCTTTGTAAAGTATTTGATAGCCATAAAATAGATGCTGTTATTCACTTTGCAGGTTTAAAGGCAGTAGGGGAGTCTGTAGAAAAACCACTGGAGTATTATGATAACAATGTAACTGGCACACTTATGCTCTGTGAGGTGATGAAGAGTTATGGATGTACATCTATCGTTTTTTCTTCGTCTGCGACGGTGTATGGTGACCCAAAAACCACACCGATAAAAGAAGATTTTCCTTTGGGTGCTACAAACCCTTATGGGAGGTCAAAACTAATCATAGAGGGCATACTCCAAGACCTCCATCGTTCAGATGCTCGTTGGAGAGTGGTTATCTTGCGTTATTTTAACCCTGTTGGAGCACATCGTTCTGGGATGATAGGAGAAGACCCAAACGGCATACCCAATAATCTTATGCCTTTTATCGCCCAAACAGCACTGGGGAAAAGAGAAAAACTCTCTGTCTTTGGTAATGACTATGAGACAGTAGATGGTACAGGAGTGAGAGACTATATACATGTGGTAGATTTGGCACGAGGGCATTTGAATGCATTGGAAAAACTAGAAAGGTTTACGGAAGTAATGCATATCAACTTAGGTACAGGTAAAGGCTACTCTGTCTTAGAAGTAGTAGAAGCTTTTAGGAAAGCGACAGGGAAAGAGGTATCTTATAGCATCGAGCCAAGACGTTCAGGTGATATAGCAAGCTGTTTTGCTGACCCCTCATATGCCAAAAAGGTTTTAGACTGGGAAGCCA
>JAMONG010000051.1 GCA_027066595.1 Sulfurovum sp. | reverse complement strand
CTTGTGTGTATTGTCCTAAATCTTTTTTTTGTATGTTGCGTGTTTTCAAAAAGCCTTCATCTATAAGCTTTTGACGCATCGTACCATGTAAGAGTGGTGTAAGTGGTGTGTACCATATGCCTTTATCGTAAAAAGCGATATTCGCAATAGTTGTATCTGTCAGGTAACCTTCTTTTTCTAATATCACATCATCAACATCTTTATGTTCAGATAAGAGTCTATTTAGAGATTCTCTCCTTGCATATTTATATGGATAGTCAAGAGTAGTTGAGATGATTTTTAGAGTGTGAATCTCTTTTGGTACATAAGGAATATACTCGACACTTTGTATCTTTTCTGCATAGATAATACGACATCGATAAAGTCCTTTAGGGGGAGCTTGGATGTATGTTTTTAAAAGTAACTCATCATCACAGGCATAGAGTTTTTTTCTACTTTGTGTACATCTTTTCTGATGATAGTCCAGATTAAAAACGACACCATCTTCTATCTTAATGGTTTCAAGTAGAAGGGATTGGGATGGTTGGCTACGAGACATTAGCTCTCAAAAAGTTCTGTTGAGAGGTAACGTTCTGCTGTGTCACAAAGTACAGTTACGATGGTTTTACCTTTGTTCTCTGGACGGCTTGCAAGTATCTGTGCTGCATGTAAGTTTGCTCCTGCTGAGATACCTATGAGCAGACCTTCTTCTTTGGCAATCTTCTGTGCCATAGCAAAAGAGTCTTCATTACTTACAGCTAAGACTTCGTTGTAGAGTTCGGTGTTAAGGATATCAGGTATAAACCCTGCCCCGATACCTTGTATCTTGTGAGGACCTGCTTTGCCACCTTCAAGAACTGCTGAAGTACTAGGCTCTACCGCGATGATTTGTAAAGATGGTATTTGTGCTTGAAGTGCTTCACCTGTTCCTGTTAGTGTACCTCCAGTTCCTACAGATGCTACAAAAATATCGATAGCCCCTTCGGTATCTTTTAATATCTCTAGAGCTGTAGTTTTACGATGTATGTCGGGGTTTCTTGGATTATTGAACTGTTGTAATACCTTGGCATTTTTAAGGTTTTTTTCTAAAGCATTTGCTTTTTCAACAGCACCACTCATGCCTTCCGCACCAGGGGTCAAGACAAGTTCAGCACCTAAGTGTGTGAGTATTTTTCTGCGTTCCATACTCATAGAGTCAGGCATAGTAAGTATGAGTCTCATCCCTTTAGCGGCACAGATAGCAGCAAGTCCTATGCCAGTGTTTCCTGAAGTTGGTTCTATGATGGTTGTGTCTATGTCAATCTCACCTGCTTTTAATGCTTCGTTAATCATATTAAACGCAATTCTATCTTTGACAGAAGAGGTGGGATTCATAAATTCACATTTACCTAAAATGGTAACGCCCATCTCTTTTGAAAGAGTGTTAATTCTAACCAGTGGCGTATTTCCTATGAGTTCTTCAATATTGTTCGCAATCATATGTTTCCCTATTCATTTTACTTATGTTTATGAATATGTTAGCAAAATCTTTTTTAATTTAGGGCTTTTTTTTACGTTTTCTTTACTTTTGTTTGCCCAATGTAGGCATTATAGAACACATAACCTACTATATCTATAAAATTTGTAGTTAAATAGAGACATTGGTAATACTATAGGCTATCTCTTCATCTGCATATATCGGTACCACACCTTTGTAGTTTGAGGGCACTTTAAAAGGTTTCTTTTCTAATGTGATGGTTTTGTTTAGAGGTGTTACACCATAAATAGTTTGTGCATTACCAGAGACAAAAGCTTGAAGTTTTTCTACCGATGAACCATGGGTATCAAAAAGTTCAGCTAAAAGTTGTAAGGCTATGGGTGCAGTAAAGACACCTGCTGCACAGCCACATGACTCTTTTGCATGCTGTGGATGTGGGGCAGAGTCTGAACCGAACATTACTTTAGGGTGTGCTTCAAGTGCTACTTTAAGTAAAGCATCTCTGTCTTCGGGGCGTTTAGCGATAGGTTTACAAAAGAGGTGAGGTTTGAGCATCCCACCTGCGACATCATCAAGGGTGATGAGTAGGTGGTGTATAGTAATAGTTGCATAAAGGTTTTCAAACCTATCTAAAAGGTCTACAGAGGTCTTTGTAGTGATATGTTCCATGATGATGGTGAGTTTTGGAAAAGCAGTAGCCAAACGTTCATAGATGGATGCAAACTCAGCTTCTCTGTCCATAACAAACCCATTGGTCTCTCCATGGACACAAAGAGGAATGTTTAGTTCACTCATCGCTTCAAGGGCAGGGCGTAACTCTTCGACATCAAAACCACTGACCCCACCTTCGGAGTTAGTCGTAATACCTGCTGGGTAGAGTTTGATAGCTGTAATTTCATCACGTACAGAGCTTAGAAATGTTTTGTCATAGCTAGGGTTAAAAAAAAGTGTCATATAAGGTGTAAACTTTTCGTCTCCTATGGCTTTTATGATGCGGTCTTTGTAAGCAACAACTGCCTCTTTGGTGGTGACTGGTGGAACAAGGTTTGGCATGATGATAGCCCCAGAGAATGTGTGTGCTGAAGTTTTAGCGATATTTTCTAACATTTCTCCGTCACGGAGGTGTAGGTGCATGTCAAGAGGTGCGTTTAATTGCATCAAAATCCTTTACGATTGTGTATCTATTTTTTGTCTTGGGTATAAGCCAATAAAGTATATCTATTTTGCCATACTCTGCATTAAATCTGAGTACAGATGAGTGTTTTTGAGGGCTTAG
>JAMONG010000050.1 GCA_027066595.1 Sulfurovum sp. | reverse complement strand
CTTCATGCACTTGCACCAAAAGAGAGTCACTCTAAAGGGGTGAAGTCTTTTTTCTCAAAACTTGTGCATAAAGGGTTGGTTTCAGATAATAAAGGTGATTTTATATAGAAGCAAGATTATGCTACTCTAACAGCAATTATTTTTTACAATACAGGAAAAAGTATGAGTAAGCAAAAACTAGAACAGATAAAAACCGCAGGGTTTATTTTAAAACCCAATGACCCTGAGATACGTACTCTTTATGAACGTATTAAAGCACAGTTTGAAGCCAGAGATATCTCTGTACTTCTTGCTGAACGTTCAGCAGAGATGATAGGGCTACAAGGTATACCTTTTGGGACAATGTGTCAAGAATCAGACTTCTTGGTTTCCCTTGGTGGAGATGGTACTTTACTCTCTTTGGTACGTAACTCTTATGCCTATAAAAAACCTGTCGTAGGTATAAATGCTGGAAACTTAGGTTTTTTAGCCGATGTAACCATCGATGATGTAGAAACATTTTTAGAGCAGCTTTTTTCCGATGAATACCGTATAGATGACCGTATGATGATAGAAGGGCATATCGCCAAAGCAAATGGCGAAAAGAAAGAATTTTTTGCCTTTAATGACGTGGTGATTAGTTCTTCAAGACCTTCTAAAATGGTGCAGATTAATGCTTCTATCTTAGGTGATAGATTTAACTCATATAGAGGTGATGGTGTCATCATCTCAACCCCTACAGGTTCTACTGCATACAATCTAGCTGCAGGAGGACCTGTGGTTTATCCTCTTACAAAAGCGTTTATTATTACACCTATTTCTGCACACTCCTTGGGTAACCAAAGACCTTTGGTTGTGCCTGCAGACTTTAGTATAGAGTTTGATGCTGAACAGTATGAAGCCATAGCAACCATAGATGGACAAGAAGTCTATGCCTTACTGGAAGAAGATGTGCTTTACATAGAAGGTGCGAAGATAGGTGCAAAACTCTTACATAGAAAAGAACGTAACTACTTTTCAGTGCTTAGAGAAAAGCTCCACTGGGGAGACAAACTTTGATAGAGCGTCTCTACTTGCGTGAACTTGTTACTTTTGATGAGGTTGAGTTAGAATTTGACGCTGGTTTAGTTGTTTTCTCGGGCCCTTCTGGTGCAGGGAAGTCTGTACTCATGTCTGCGATACTCTCTAGCTTCGGACATACGACACAAGGGGCTGCAACACTATGTGAAGTAAGCCTACAAAAACCTCAAACACTTCAAAGTGACCTTTATGCTCTTGAAGATGAACTCACGGTAAAAACACTTAAAAAAGAGAAGTTACGTTACTTGATTGAGGGGCAAAATATCTCTAAAAAAGCGTTACATGAGATGTTTGCACCTTATGTACAGTACTTGTCTGTACGTGATAAGAGTGGCTTTGAGTCTGATACACTTATAAAAATGTTAGATATATCATTACTGGCTAAAAATAAAAGTTTTAAAAAATTAGTTAAAGAGTATAGTAAGCGTTATAAAAACTATAAAATGAAAGTACAAGAACTTGCCAAAATCAAAGAAGATGAAGCAAAGTTGGCTGAACTGATAGAGTTTGCTACCTATGAAGTGGAAAAGATAGAAAAAATAAATCCTCTTGTAGAAGAAGATGAAGAACTAATACAAGTAAAAAAGCAACTCTCACGTATAGATAAAATCAAAGCTTCTTTAAGTACTGCAATGGATATTTTTGCAGCAGAGAGTGCAGTAGAAGAGGTCTATAAACTTTTAGATAAAGATGCTTCATTATTTATGGATGCGATGAATCAAGTACGAGCTGACTTTGAAGAGACGGAACATCTGGCTGCTGAACTTGAAGAGATGGATGTAGAAGAGATACTCAATAGACTTTCTGATATTACGGCATTGCAACAGCGTTATGGCTCTATAGAAGAGGCATTAGCCTATAAAGAAGCAAAGAAAAAAGAGTTAGCAGGGTATGAAAATATAGCACAAGATAAAAGTATGTTAGAGAGCTTTTTAAGTATGGAATATACAGAACTCTCTACCTTAGCGAGACAAATATCAAAAGTTCGTAAAGAGGAAGCTAAAACGTTAGAAATAGTGTTAGAAAGGTACCTTAGAACATTAAAACTACCAGCCTTGCATTTTGTATTTGAGATGAAGACATTGGGTGAAAATGGTTCTGATATGTTAGATGTGAAATTAGGTACATCTTCAACCACAACCCTTAGTGGAGGAGAGTTTAACCGTGTTCGACTAGCACTTATGGCATCTACAATTTCTGAACAAAAAGGAGAGGGGGTATTGATACTTGATGAGATTGATGCCAATGTAAGTGGTGATGAATCTATAGCCATTGCACAGATGATAGAAAAACTCTCTACAGTGTACCAGATATTTGCTATTTCACATCAACCACATCTCTCAGCTGTTGCACAACAGCATATTGTTGTAACAAAAGCTGGCAGTAAAAGTGAAGTGGTTGTATTAGGTGATGAGGGAAGAATTGCTGAAATTTCGCGTATCATTGCAGGAGAAAATCCTACAGATGAAGCGATTGAGTTTGCTAAAAAGCTAAGGGCTTAGCTGTACTGCTCTTTAAGTTCTTGTGTGTAGTGTTTTAGGTATCCAAAATATGCTGTGACTATATCGACATCAGTACCTGTTTTTAAATAGGTATTATATTCAACTAATAAATCTGCAATGCCTCCTACACCTAAGTTCGTTGTAGAGCCTTTGAGGTCATGAGTAAGACGTTCCATTTGATTAAAATCTGACGTAGACAGCACTTCTTCTATCAACGTAATTTGTGTCTCTAGTTGTGGAATAAGTTCTTGGACAAACTCTTTTGCTTCTTCTTCTGTTAGTCCCATTTCAATAAGGCGAATATGAGAGAAAGTAGGATAGGTACATTTAGGTAGTTTTTTTTCTTCTTCTTTAGGTTCTTTTTCTACTTCTGGTTTACTGTCATATTTGTCTATAGGGGGTGAGGGAGGAGCTTTTGGGAGGTTCTTCGTATTATTATTTTTATGGTTGTTACGTTTTTCACGTCTTTTGGCTTGATATTTTCTCTCATTTCTTACTTCAAATACAATGATACCTATAACAAGTAATACAAAAACAGATAAGATAGTTAATGCAAGCATGATTTACCCCTTGTAGATTGCTTATTTTAGATAGTATCTTATTTAAGATTATATTAAGATGTAATAGTTAATGTAATATGTTTTATTTTTGTTATAATACTCCTAAAAATTAGGTCAAGAATGATAGTAGATACCCATTGCCATTTAGATGATGAAAGATATATAGACGATATAGAGAAAGTACTTCAAAATGCAAAAGAAAAAGGTGTTGAAAAGTTTATTATACCTGGTGCAGACCCAAAAACATTGCAAAGAGCAGTAAATCTCTGTGAACAGTATGATAGCATCTATTTTTCTGTTGGTGTACACCCGTATGATGCAGAAAACTATGATAAAAGTTATTTAGAAAAGTTTATACATCATCCTAAATGTGTGGCTATTGGTGAATGTGGACTAGACTATTTTCGGCTGCCAGATGAAGAAGAAGCTATAGCACAAGAAAAAGCCATACAAAAAGAGATATTTGTAGACCAAATTTTGTGGGCAAAAGAGATGAAAAAACCACTGATTGTGCATGTACGTGAATCGAGTGCAGATTGTTTGGAACTTTTAGATAAATATGCAGGAGTAGAAGGTGGTGTACTTCATTGCTATAATGCCGATGAGTCTCTTCTTAAACTTGCAAAGAAAAACTTTTATTATGGCATAGGGGGTGTACTTACGTTTAAAAATGCAAAAAAACTTATAAATATCTACCCTAAAATACCACAAGATAAACTACTGATAGAGACAGATGCTCCATACTTAACGCCACACCCTCATAGAGGTGAACGCAATGAACCCTCTTATACCACAATAGTTGCCGAAAAAATGGCAACACTCTCAGGGTTGACGTATTTAGAGATTGAAACATTAAGTACAAAAAATGCACAAAGACTGTTTACGTTTTAATGTACAAGTTTACACGTTTTTTTCATACTTTTTTACTGTTAATCATAACCATAACAGGTACTTTTGCACTCTCTTTAGAAGATAAATACGCTAGTTATGTATATGTGTTTAATGAATTTGATGTGGATGAATCGTATCTGTACGATGATGCTTTTATCTCTTTTGTTCAAAAAAATGAAAAACAGTTAAAACGTTTTTATAGACGTTCACTTGAAAGAGGAGAGAGACTGTTACCAATGATGCAGGGTAAATTGATGGAAGAAGGGGTGAGTGATTTGTTTATCTATTTGTCTATGATTGAATCAGGTTTTAACACAGACATTGTCTCTTCTAAAAAAGCTGTAGGTTTGTGGCAGTTTATGCCAGCAACAGCAAAAGATTATGATCTTGTGGTATGTCAAAACTATGATGAACGCTGTGATGCAAAAAGTGCAACTGTAGCGGCAGTAAAACACCTCAATAGGCTTTATAAAGTTTTCGGAAAGTGGTATTTGGCTGCGATGGCATATAATTGTGGTGAAGGCTGTGTGATGAAAGCTATAAAGCGTGCACATACAGATGAGATAAGTATTTTGACCGATGATAAGTTAAAATATTTACCAAAAGAAACGAGAGATTATATAAAAAAGATTTTACTCATTGCAATGATAGGGGAGAATAGTTTAGTAGGGCTAGACGAAGTAGTAGAAAGTAAAAACCAACTTGTAGAAGTTGAAATAGAGGGAAGTAGCTCTTTAAACAAAATAGCTACATTGATTAAAATGGATGATAAAGAGCTTAAACAATTAAACCCACATATAGATGTAATGCAAAAAAATAGTTTTTATAAAATAACAATACCTATTGAAAAAATATATGCATTTTATTTGCGATATGAATTACCCATAGTAGAGAAGTTAGAAAAATCACATATGATTACACATAGAGTTGTGTGGGGAGATACTTTGGAAATATTGGCTAAAAAGTATGAAACAGATATGGACGAAATTAGGGTGGCAAATCACTTGGAATATCCATTTTTAACTTTAGATACACTGCTTGTTATACCTATAACACAAATAGTTTTTGAGAAGTTATCACAATAAATAAATATTTTATGTTAGAATTATGCTCATAGAAGAGGGAATTATAGATGTTAAAAGATAAATCAATACAATCAATTGTGACTATTTTATCGTTGATTATTTTACTTATGATAAGTGGATATTTGGCAATGATAACGTTAAATGAGTATAGAGCCAACAAGAGATTTAAACATATATTACAGAATGTTAGGCATTTACAAAATTATGAAACAGCCATTTTAAATGAAGCTTTATGTATGGTTTTGGTGCCAAAAAAGTTAGATAACACGTCCGATATATGCCAAGATAGAAAATCTAAAAGTCAAAGCTACTTGAAAAAGCTACAAAGTACAGATGAAAACCTAGAGCATTGGGAACAAAAAATAGCTACGATTAAAAGTAATATACTTAAATATTCTATTGATAATTTTGAACTCATTTTGGGGAGAAAAGATACCACTCCTCTCGTCACATCTTACTTAGAACAAGTAAAAGTTAACATAAAAAGTATGGAAGAGAAAGAACTTTTAAAAGTATATACTCGCTTATCTGACATTAGTTATGCCACCGAATTAGAAAACTTTTTGTTAACTTACTACTTGACTAAAAAAATACCTATTAGTACTTTAAATATTATTTTTTGGGACAAAATTATGGAATCTTCATATCTTTTAAATGTAGAAGATGAGATGTATATCCCCTTAGTAAAAGAAAAACTTTTAAATATCACAATGGATGATAAACTTCTTACAACAATGGCTAAAATAGATGATATGCGTATTAGTATATTGACAGGAAAAATGTTAAATGAGAGTAAAAACCTTGATTGGATAGCACTTTTAGAAGAGAAACAAGCATCACTTAATGCTATGAAATCAATCGTTTATGGTAGTTTAGAAAACAAAATTCAAAAACACATAGATAGTGCTGTATGGGCATTATTATTTTATTTTTCTGTGCTGATGTTAGCACTACTTTCATTGCTCTATAGTTATTTGAAAATAAAAAGAGAAAAGAATGAGAAAGATGCACTGTTGAGTGTGGTACGTAAAATTAATGCACTTTCACTATATGATACGACAGAAACAGATGTCATGAATAAGATGTTAGATGGAGCCAAAAATAAAGAAGATATTTTTGCATATATTTATAGTAGTTTCCAACTTTTACATGAAAAAGCAAAACAAGCTAAAGATGATGCTGCAGCTAAAAGTGAATTTCTCTCTACCTTGTCACATGAGATACGTACACCACTCAATGGGATAATAGGTTTTTCTAAACTCTTAAGAGATATGGGAACTACCGCAGATCAAGAAGAGTTTTTATCACTTATTGAAGGTTCCTCTCATAAACTTATTATCATTATGAATGATATTTTGGATCTTTCTAAAATCAATGCAGATAAGATGGAGATAGAAGATGTCTCATTTAATATTTTTGATATGGTTGAATCAACTGTAGCTAGCTTTACACAAGAGACAGACCAAAAAGATATTGAGCTTGGTGTATTTATCGACCCTTTTTTATCGCATTATTTTTTAGGAGATGCTACCAAGCTTTCTCAAATCTTGACAAATCTTATTGGGAATGCTGTCAAATTTACTGAACCATATGGAAAGATTAATATCTTTGTGCAATCTATGCATAATAGTAAATATCAAGCTAAGATTAAATTTTCTGTAAAAGATACTGGTATTGGTCTTTCAAAAGAGCAGATTAAAAATATTTTTAATGCCTTTTCACAAGCTACCATTGGCACAAGTAACAAGTATGGTGGAACAGGGCTTGGTTTAACGATATCACGTAAAATGGTTGAGCTTATGGGTGGAAAACTTGAAGTAGAAAGTGAAATCAATAAAGGGGCAACATTTTACTTTACGCTTACCTTAAAAAAAGATAGTCAAAAAGCCTATGAAAAGTACCCAAATTTTAAAGATCTAAGTGTAGGATTGGCACTACCAGCTAAAAATATAAAGCGTCAACTAGATACCAATTTAGAAGTATATATCAGACATTTAGGAGCATCATTTTCTTTTTATTATTATGAAGATTTATTTGAAAATGAACAAATGATTGATTTACCAGATATTATGATATTTGACCATCATTATGCACGACTCTCTGGAGAGCTTGAACAGTGTATATCTCTAGATTGCAAATCTGTACTTTTGACCAATGGATTATTACGTTCACGTATTAATCCTAAAAGACATACTTTTGATGAAATCGTTTTAACACCAATGAGTTTGCGAAAGAGTATAAGAATACTCGATATAAATAAAACAGACAAAAATATAGAAAAAATTGACTATACAAAACAGACAAATACATTAGAGAATATGGAGTCATTTACAGGTTTATGTGCATTGGTTGCAGATGATAACTTAATCAACAGAAAATTGATTAAAATTATTTTGGAAAAACTTGGCTTAAGTGTTTCTCTTGTTTCTAATGGTGAAGAGGCTTGTGAATCGTATAAAAAAACCTATTATGATATTATTTTTATGGATATACAAATGCCTGTAATGGATGGTGTAGAGGCAACGCATTGTATTTTGGAATATGAAAATAAAAATGCACTTTCACATGTTCCTATTATTGCACTTACTGCCAATGTAGCTACAGGAGATAAGGAACGGTATATTGCTGAAGGTATGGATGACTATACGACAAAGCCACTAGAAGTTGATACCATTAAATCAATTATTTCAAAACATTGTAACCTTGATTCAACAAGCAAAAACAAAGAGAAATAAAGAGATAATATCTGCCTATAATGTAAATCAATAGAGGTATTATGAAGCATCTGTCACATCTTTTTATTTTATTTATTTATTTATTTTTCAGTCTATTATTTTCTGGATGTTCACAAAAACGTGAAGTGGTTGTAAAACCTAAAGCTACAAAATACACTAGCACTGCAAGACATAAAGCAACCATGCGTTCATACAAAGTAAGAGGGAAGCGTTATCATCCTACTTATGTAGAAGTGGGTCAAGTGATGAGGGGTATCTCTTCTTGGTATGGACCAAATTTTCATGGTAAACATACCAGTAATGGTGAAGTCTATAATATGCATGCAAGAACTGCAGCACATAAAACGTGGCCTATGGATACGATGGTACGTGTTAATAATCTACAAAATGGGAAAAGTACTATCGTACGTATTAATGATAGAGGTCCTTTTGTTAGAGGGCGTATTATTGATTGTTCTTATACTGCGGGCAAAGAGATTGGTTTAGATAAAATGGGTATAGCAAAAGTAACTATAGAGGTGCTTGGATTTGCAGGTAAAATAGAGTCATCATCAAGAATATCGAGTAAGAAAAAAACAGAGACCCCTATACGTAGAGTACTTTCAAATTTTGGTATTCAAGTAGGAGCATTTAGACAGCGTAGAGGTGCAGAAATAACAAAACGTCGTTACATGGGTCGTTATGCAAGATATACTCCTGAAATTAAACGTTTTAATGTAGATGGTCAGCATCTTTATAGAGTATGGCTCATGGGCTTTGGTTCGCAAGAAGAGGCAAATGATTTCAAGAAAATCCATAATCTGCCAGGTGCATTTATAATCACAAACTAGGAAAGAGAATGATAGAAGTTAGTAGAGAAACAAAAGAGACACAAATATCTGTGAAGTTAAACCTATATGGTACAGGTCAAGCAAGTATTAACACGGGTGTAGGATTTTATGATCATATGCTAGAAGCATTTACTAAACATGCGCATATTGATTTAGAAGTAAGTTGTAAGGGTGATACACACATAGATGATCATCATACCGTAGAAGATGTAGCTATTGTAATAGGTCAAGCCCTAAGACAAGCTATCTATCCTGTACAGAGTATTGAACGCTTTGGTAATGCCACTGTGGTAATGGATGAAGCAAGTATTACTTGTGATATAGACCTCTCTAATCGTGGATTTTTGGTATTTGAACTTCCTATTGGTGGTAAGGTTGGAAACTTTGATGTAGAACTAGTGGAAGAGTTTTTCAAAGCATTGGCTTTTAATTTGCCTTTGACATTACATCTTATTTATAACAGAGGTAAAAATAAGCATCATATTATTGAGGGGGCTTTTAAAGCTTTTGCTGTTGCCCTTCGTCGTGCGGTTACAGTCAATGAAAATGCAGGTATTCCAAGTACTAAAGGTGTACTGTGAGTATAGAACTTATCGTACTTGATGTGGATGGCACTATGACAGATAGCCGTATTACCTATAGTGAAGAGGGTGATGAGATAAAATCTTTTAATGTGAAAGATGGACTTGCTATTGTTGCGTGGAGAAGGTTAGGTAAAAAAGTTGCCATTATTACAGGAAGAAGTTCTAAAATTGTAGAGAGACGAGCAAAAGAGTTAGGCATCGAATATTTTTATCAAGGTATAGCAAACAAAAAAGAGGTTTTAGATGAGTTACTTGAGAAGTTAGACTTGACCATGGAAAATGTTGCAGCCATTGGAGATGACCTCAATGATTTACAGATGTTAAAAGCTGCCCATATCTCTTTTGTCCCTCGTGATTCAAGTGCCTACATTGATAAAGTTGCTTCTGTGATTTTAAATAGAAAAGGTGGAGATGGTGCTGTACGTGAGATGATAGAAAACCTTATCGTGCAAGAGGGTTTAGAGAAGAAGTATTTAGCATTATGGGAATGAGAATAGAGCTAATCTTATTGACAGCTATTGTTACCATAGTCGGTGGTGCATTTACGATTAAGCTTAATGATAATATAGATGCACAGAAGATTTTTACAAAAGAGTTAGAATTTACTGATACCACTTTTACAGAAGTTGATACAAGTAAACTTCAAGGAAAAGCATATGGTACGTATGGTGTGCGTGATGATGGTGTACTTACGATGCATGATTTAGATTATAAGTCTTCTACGATTAAATCTTTAGTTGCCCAAAAAGGTACCTATATGGGTAGTATTATTTACCTTGAAGGGGATGTTGTGATGGACGATATGAATGGTTATACTTATGAGACACAACAAGCAGAGTATGATCAGAGTACAGAGATTTTAAATATTACAGCTCCTTTTGTAGCAAGTAGAGATAAAAATATTATAAAAGGTGATACTTTTACATATAATACAGCTAAAAAAGAGGCGTATGGTACAGTGATAGATGCCACAGTTTATACGATAGAAAAGTAAACTATTGCTATAATAGTCTAATAAAACATATAAAGGTTTGTCTTGAAATTTTTTAAAATAATACTCCTATTTCTCTTTACTCAGACAGTATTTGCAGAAAAAGTAGAAATCACATCAGATTCGATGAGTGCGATGGATCTCAATAAAGAGGTACACTTCATTGGTAATGCTAAGGTAAAGCAACTTAAAGATTGGATACATGCTGATAAAATCATCGTGCATCTCAATAAAAAGAACCAAGCTAAAATGTATGAGGCTATAGGCAATGTGACGTTTGAGTTTCAAAATGAAAAAGGACATTATTTAGGGAGTTCAAATAAAGTAAAATATTATCCTTTAACCTCTTTATATATTTTACTTGGTAAAGCAAAAGTAGAAGATGTACTCAATAAACGTACAGCAAAAGGTGATGAAATTACGGTAAATATGCTAACTGGAAGTAGTAAAGTAAAAGGTACAAAGAAAAAACCTGTAAAATTTACCTTCGATATGGAAAAGAAATAATGGTTCCTCGTATTGTTGAAGCAAATTTTATTAAATCTGCTCAAAGCATTGCTGATTCACTGCCAGAAGATATGAGTGAAGTGGTTTTTTTAGGACGATCAAATGTGGGTAAAAGTTCAACACTCAATGGACTCACCCAAAGAAAAAATTTGGCAAAATCATCTGCAACCCCAGGGAAAACACAACTCATTAACTTTTTTGAAACACGTTATCTTTATAATGAACAGAGTTACCCTGTACGTTTTGTGGATTTACCTGGTTTTGGGTATGCAAAAGTCTCTAAAACCTTAAAAGAGGTATGGCAGAAGAACTTAGTAGAGTTTATAAAGCACCGTGTCTCTATCCGTCTTTTTATACACCTACGTGATGCACGTCACCCTCATGCCAAGATAGACGATGATGTTGAAGCATATATTACAGAGTTTATACGCCCTGACCAAAAATATTTGACGGTATTTACTAAGATAGATAAACTCAATCAAAAAGAACGTAATAAACTCAAACGTGAGTTTCCAGGTTCTATAACACTTTCAAACTTGAAAAAAAATGGACACGAGAGAGTTCATCAAAATATTTTACAGACGATATTTGGTGTGGATGAAGAGAATAGAGTAGCCCATGAGGATAAAGTGTGATAGAACTGGTTAAGGCAAAACTATCGGATATAACACAAATGCAAGATTTGGTCACTAGTGAAGTAAAAGATGGCATTATTCTTAACCGTACAGATGATGAGATTGCCACAAACATACGCTCTTATGTCTTAGCTAAAGATGAGGGTAGGCTAGTGGGCTATACTGCACTACATATACACTCTCAACGACTAGCAGAGATACGAAGTCTCATTGTAGATGAAGCATATCGTGGACAAAGCATTGGTAAGCGTATGATTGAGTTTACTTTAAAAGAAGCCAAACACTTAGGGGTAGAAGAAGATGTGTTGGTTTTGACCTATCTACCACAATTTTTTGAAAAATTACAGTTTAGTGAGATAAATAAAGAGCTTATACCTGAACATAAAATTTGGACAGACTGTATTAAATGTATTCATTTTCCTGTCTGTAATGAAGTAGCACTAGTCTATAAGTTATCGTAATATGAGTTGTTAGTATGACACAATCAAAAAAGGAAGAACATAGAACATTATTATTGATTTTAATGACCTTTTTTGTACTCTTTTACCCTATGCTTATCTCTATCTATGTATTCCTTCCACTCTTTATTGGAGCAATGTCTTACATATTTATCATAGGCTTAGAGAGACATAAAACTCTCTATATTTTACTTGCTATTATCTTTTTTATTAATCTAGAGGTAAATCTCTCTTTACCACTTTTTTTAACTATCATCTCATCTTTACTCTTTTATGTGACATTTTATACTTCATTAAGACATTTTAGACGATGTAAAATATGTAAGCCTTTGTTCTCAGTCATACTATTGGATTTTTTTTATTTAGGGGCACTTTTTGCTTTTGATTTTATATTTCAAGTGCATAGTATTGGGTTAGATATTATTTTACTCTACTCATTAGTAGTCGATATGCTTGTTGTGGTGTTGTTGTGAGATATAAATTTATTCTACTTGTCTTTATCGTGTTTTGGGCGGTTATGATAACAAGACTTTATCATGTAAGTATTAAGTCTAACTTCTACTATGAAGGTTTAGCCAAAGAAAATATAGAGAGAAAACAGTTTATTAAGCCTGTTCGTGGTGAGATAAGTGATAAAAATGGACATTTGTTAGCGATGAATCAGATAGGTTTTTCACTCTCTATTGCACCACATTTAAAAAGTAAAAGCAAAGAGCTTGAGGTTGTGATAGATAAACTGATAGAGACATTTCCAGATTTAAATAAAACTGTGATGCTTAAAGTATATAAAAAACACAACTCTCCTTATAATCATAAATATATCAAAGTGGTAGATTTTATTCACTATTCAAGTATGATGGGTGCTTACCCTAAGCTTTCATTAGAAGATAACCTTAAAATTGAAGCTGAGACAAAACGTTACTACCCTTATGGTAAGTATGCTGCACATATTGTAGGATATACAGGACGTTCAAATAAGAAAGAAAATAAAAAAGATGCCGTGGTTGATGAAGTGGGTAAAGTAGGTAAGAGTGGACTAGAACGTTACTACAATAAAGTACTTCAAGGTGAACTTGGTTATGAAGTCTCCAAAGTCACTGCGACCAATAAAGCCATAGATGTCCTTGAAAAAGAACTTCCTAAAGACAATAAAAATATTAAACTCAATCTTGATATAGAGCTACAACAGATGATTTATGAACGTTTTGGTGATCATACGGGGGTAGCAATTGTTATGAAAACCAATGGTGAACTACTCTCTGCTGTCTCTTACCCTTCGTATGACCCAAACCTGTTTGTTGGTGGCATCTCATCAAAAGCTTGGAAAGCGTTACAGTTAGATTTGGCACACCCTTTTACCAATAAATTTATACACGGTACATACCCCCCAGGTTCAGCGATAAAGATGGGAATGGCACTTGCTTTTTCTAAAGCTTTACCCAATATTTTAGATAGTTCTGAACATTGTTCTGGACATATTACTTTAGGTTCTAGTAAACACAAGTTTAGATGTTGGTCTCGTTGGGGGCATGGTACTGTAGGGCTTAGACGTGCGATACGTGAAAGTTGTGATGTTTATTTTTATAATAAAAGTTTAAAAGTAGGCATCGATGCAATGGCAAAAAATTTGCATAACTTTGGACTAGGTGTAAAAACAGGTGTAGATCTTCCTCGTGAGTATGCTGGTGTGATGCCAGATAAAGCATGGAAAATGAAACGTTTTAAACAACCATGGTATAAAGGAGAGACCGTTATTTCTGCTATTGGTCAGGGATATGACTTAGTTACACCACTGCAAGTAGCACGTTATACGGGTATGATTGCTACCTCAAATTTGGCTGTTCCTCGTGTGGCTAAAATGATTGATACTAAATCAGTAGAGCCTGAACTAAAACATATTAGTTTTGATGCATACTATTTAGAAGAGATTAGAAAAGGGATGTATGATGTGTGTAACATTCGAGGGGGTACAGCATTTAGAACGATGAGTAAACTTCCTATCATTGTAGCAGGTAAGACAGGGACATCTCAGGTAACTTCCATTCCTCAGTCAACCAAAGTACGTTTAAAAGAGTCGCAACTTGCATACTTTCATCGTTCACATGCATGGATAACTACCTATGCACCTTATGATAATCCTAAGTATATAGTGACTGTTTTGGTTGAACATGGTGGGCACGGTGGTTCTACTGCTGGACCCATTGCTGCAGATATTTATAAATGGTTGTTTAAACATGGTTATTTTGAAGAAGAGGGCATACCCTCTAAACGTACTGATAACAATAGTTCACAATGAAATAAATATATCTTCATCTCATCTTTATTGTAAAATTAAACATATAAATTCAGTCATATCTTAATGATACTTATGTATTATTATGCAAGTTAAAGCTAAACTCACCGTGAGGTGAGGACAGAAAGTCATGGATCTCTCCTGAGATCGCCTGATTGCACTATATATATTCTATTGATGTAAGCAGGCATACTTTTAATTCCCTATTTTACTTTTTTAGATATTTTACTTTCGTTATAGAATAATTTATAAATTGGTGAGCACATGAAAAATATTTTTAATTTTTTTAAAAAAAACAATACAAATAGTACAACCTTGGTAGTGTTAGCAGAGAGTGATAAGCAAAAGACAACAGATATACAGATAGTTAAACAATATAAAGATGCAATCAAAGAAATTAAAATTGAAAATAATCCATTTCGTCTAAGTGGTTTGCTGCATATATTAACCAATAAAGTAGCCCAGATATTACAAGAGAATGGACATACAATATATTATGATGTAGACAATGAAGTGGGTAGATATATTGTTGGAGATAATGATTATATAGGGCAAGTATTAGAAATTTTTGTTAAAGATGCTCTTTTGTTGAACCGTGATGCAGAAATTATGTTGAAAGTATCAAACAGTAAAAATAAGTTTTTAGTCTTTGATATTATTAATGAAAAAGCAGTGATGCATAAAGATTTATATCGACGATATAGGGATGCACAACAAATAGTGGGAAGTCAAAGTGAAAATATAAACGATATTGTTATGGCAAAAATAATTGTTAAGGCTATGAATGGTGAGATAACAATTAAAAGCAATAAAATATCAGGTACACACTATACTTTTAAGATACCTTACTATGAAGATAAAGAGGATCAAAGTCATCAAAAAGAATTGAAGAAGTTTTTATCAGGCAAGAGAGCGTTATTTATCGGTAAAGATAAATATGATACTAAAAGAACACAATATATTTTTGAAACATTTGGTATTGATATTGAAAATATGAAGTTGGATGATTTTGAAAAGAAAAAACCCAATCTTGACAAATTAGATATGGCAATTATAAGATCAGAAGATCTCTCTTATAAACATATAAGTTTTTTTAAAAATATTTTTGAAGATGATAAAAATGATTTTAAAATCATTATCGTACATGAACTATTTGAAGATGAAAAGAAAATGGAACTTTCAAAATCTATAGCAGATGCTGAGTTATATAACCCTACAGTAATAGGAGATGTTGAAGAGATTCTCTATCAAATATTTATGCTTAAAAGTAAAGCAGTAAAAGGGATTAATAACATAGAAATATTTGATGCAAAATCTTTTACTATTAAAGGTGATAATGAATATGAAGAGAGAAATTTAGATTACTATAAAGGTGCTCACATTGCCATTGTTGAAGACAGTAAAGCGGATGAAAAAATTCTTAAAAACATATTGAAAAATGAAGGTATTAAGCTTTTTTGTTTGCATAATGGTTTTGAAATGATTGATTTACTTGAATATGAAGAAGAGATAGATATTATTTTTACTGATATAAATATGCCAATTATGGATGGTATAGCTATGACAAAAAAAATTAGGACGATGAAAAACTGGGGAAATATACCTATTATATCTATCTCTTCTATGTCTTTTCCTCATGAATTAAAAAAGATGGAACAAGCAGGAATGAATGCAGCGATTACTAAACCTATCAATGCTAAAGATGTACATATGGCACTGAAGAATTTTTTAATTATGACTGATAAAATACGTAATAGAATAAAAAATAAGAAGCACACTACTTTTTCATCAAATAAAAGAGTATTGGATGTTTCTCAAGGGATTGAAAAATCAAAAAATAGTTTAGAGTACCTTGAAAACTT